>NZ_JBHJQP010000067.1:0-38934 GCF_042262625.1 Streptomyces sp. NPDC056347
CCAGTGCGGCGGGCGCCCCCTCGGCTTGTAGGGCCCGCGTCGCCGTCCCCGTTCGGAGCCCTCCGTCCCTCCAAGAGCCCAGCGGACCGGTCCTGGGAGGGCTCTGCCCGTATTCCTCACCTAATGTCGCATCAAAGGGCTGCCGGCAGAGGAGCACGAGTGACCAGTCCCGTACCTCCCCGCGACCGGACCGACCAGCCCTGGCGCTCCGAGGGCGCCCCGCCGCCCCAGCCGCCCGGCCGGAAGATGCCGGGCGGCTGGAGCGGGCTGCTGCTGACCGCGCTCGCCGTCTACCTGGTCGCCAATCTGGTGCTCTCCTTCTTCAACGGGAAGGAGGAGCGGACGATCGCGTACACCGAGTTCAGCAAGCAGGTCACCGCGGGCAACGTCGAGAAGATCTACTCCAAGGGCGACGCCATCGAGGGGCAGCTCAAGAAGGAGGCGAAGGTCCCGGGGAGCGACAAGAAGTACACCAACTTCGTCACCCAGCGGCCCGCCTTCGCGGACGACAACCTCTGGGCCGAACTGGTCAAGGACAACGTCACGGTCACCGCCGAACCCGTCGTCCAGCAGCGCAGTTTCCTCGCCAACCTGCTCATCTCGCTCGCGCCCATGCTGCTGCTCATCCTGCTCTGGGTGTTCATCGCCCGGCGGATGGCCCGAGGCATGGGCGGCGGGATGGGGGGCCTCGGCCGCAAGGCCCCGCCCAAGCCCGTCGAGCTGGAGGGCGCCAGGCGCACCACCTTCGCGGACGTGGCCGGGATCGACGAGGTCGAGGGCGAACTCAACGACGTCGTCGACTTCCTGAAGAACCCGCAGGAGTACCGCAGGATGGGCGCCCGGATGCCCGGCGGGGTGCTGCTCGCGGGGCCGCCGGGCACCGGAAAGACCCTGCTGGCGCGGGCCGTCGCGGGCGAGGCGGGGGTGCCGTTCTTCTCGGCGTCGGCCTCCGAGTTCATCGAGATGATCGTCGGCGTCGGCGCCAGCCGGGTACGGGAACTCTTCGCGGAGGCGCGCAAGGTCGCTCCCGCCATCGTCTTCATCGACGAGATCGACACCATCGGCCGGGCCCGCGGCGGCGGCTCCGGCGTGGGCGGCCACGACGAACGCGAGCAGACGCTCAACCAGATCCTCACCGAGATGGACGGCTTCTCCGGCTCGGAGGGCGTCGTCGTGCTCGCCGCCACCAATCGCGCCGACGTGCTCGACCCGGCGCTCACCCGGCCCGGCCGCTTCGACCGGATCGTCCAGGTCAGCCCGCCGGACCGGAACGGCCGGGAGGCGATCCTGGAGATCCACACCCGGCAGATCCCGCTGGCCCGCGACGTCGACCTGGCCCAGGTGGCCGGGACGACCCCCGGGATGACCGGCGCGGATCTGGCCAACCTGGCCAACGAGGCCGCACTGCTGGCGGTCAAGCGCCGGCAGTCCGAGGTCACCCAGCCCGACTTCTCCGACGCCCTGGAGAAGGTCCAGCTCGGCGCCGAACGCTCCCTGGTCATGTCCGACGAGGAGCGCCGCCGGACCGCGTACCACGAGAGCGGCCACGCGCTGCTCGGCATGGTCCAGCCGGGCGCCGACCCGGTCCGCAAGGTCACCATCGTGCCGCGCGGCCGGGCGCTGGGCGTCACGCTCTCCACCCCGGACGCCGACAAGTACGCGTACACCGAGGAGTACCTGCGCGGCCGCATCGTCGGGGCGCTCGGTGGCATGGCGGCCGAACAGGTGGTCTTCGGCGTGATCACCACCGGCGCGGAGAGCGACCTGGAGCAGGTCACCAACCTGGCCCGGGGCATGGTCGGCCGCTGGGGCATGAGCCAGAAGGTGGGCAGGCTGACGGCGATCCCGGGCGACGCGCAGCAGGCGTACGGCCTGTCGGCGGCCCCCGCCACCCTGGACGTGGTGGACGGTGAGATGCGGCGGATCGTCGACGAGTGCTACGAGGTGGCCTGCCGGCTGCTGCGGGAGAACCGGGACCGGCTGGACGCGCTGTCCGCCGCGCTGCTGGAGCACGAGACGCTGGACGAGGACGCCGCGTACCGGGCGGCCGGGATCACCCGGCTGGCCAAGTAGCGGGCGCCCGCACGGCGCGTACGGGCGCGGGCGCTCAGACGGCGCACACCAGGTAGCGGAAGACGTTCGGCATCCACACCGTGCCGTCCCGGCGCCGGTGCGGCCGCAGCGCCCGCGCGGCCTCCCGCTCCACCCGGGCCCGGCCCGTCGCCCGTACCGCCGCGTCGAGGAGTCCGGTGCAGGTCAGCGCCCGCACCGCGCTCCCCAGGTCCGGGTACGCGAACGGGCAGGCCACCCGGCCCGAACCGTTCGGGTTCAGCCCCGCCCGCACGGCCAGCTCCTCCAGGTCGTCCCGGCCGGAGAGCCGCCCCGCCACGCGCAGCACGGGCGCCGCCGCACACCGCTCCGGCGGACCCCAGCCGGTGAGCACCACCGTGCCGCCCCGCGCGGCCAGCCGCACCGCCGACCGCACCGCGGCCACCAGCTCCGCACCGTCCTCGGCCGCACCGCCGACCGGGGCGAAGGCGGTGATCAGGTCGTACGGCCCCCCGTCGGGCGGCCGCGCGAGCGCCAGCCGCTGCGGGTCGCCGTCCACGCCGGTGACCCGCGCTCCGCGCTCGGCGGCCAGTGTCAGCGCCGGGCCCGCCGCGCGGCCGAGGGAGAGCAGCCGGGTGCCGGCCCCCACGTCGAGCCGCTCGTACACCGCTTCGTACAGCGGCGTGAGCATCCGCTCCCGGACCCCGTCCCGGTCCCCGTCGAGACCTTGTTCCCGCTCCTGCTGCCGGTCCGGGGGCCGGACATGACGCCGGTCCAGGTCACGGGCGCGGCCGCCGGGTCCGGGCCGTCGTGCGGGTGTCTCCGTGCGGCTGTGGTGCCGGACGAGCGTACGTGTCATGGAAAGCGCCCCAATCCGCCGAGTTCCGGCCGTGTCCGATCGGTACTCCCCGAGTACGTGCTCCCCGAGCGCGTCTGTGCCCGTCCCGCCCCGCCCGGGGCGTCGCACCCCGTGCCTCGCCCCAGTCTGACCCGACACGCCGGGCCGGGCACGTCGGGCGCTCCCCGGCCTCGGCGGCGGCGCGGGCCGGTTTCGGGTCCATACCGCGCGCCCGGTATTGTCGCCGTCGGTGGCACGCGCCCACCGCTGCCGGGCCCGCTACGACGGGCCGCCCGGCCCCGGCGTACAGTCGTCGCCCGCGTGTCCGGCGTACGCGCCGCTACGTACCACCTTGATGCGAGCTGTGAGGCTTCTCCGCAGTTCTGCGCACCCGCCCTCGTCGGGACGCATCACAGGGCAACTGACTGGTACGTGCAAATTATTTGGGATGGCCCGGAATCGGAACACCGGGGCACTCGTGCTCGTTGGTCACGACGTGAGCACGACACCACCTGTACTTGCCGCAGAGCTGGCACAGGCGTGGGCCGACATTCAGCGGTACCACCCCGAGCTGCCGGATCTGGCCGCGCCCGAGTCCCTGATCGGAGAATCCTCGTCCGCCTGTGGCGCCGAGCTCTCCTTCGAACGACTGCTGCACGAGGCAGTCCACGGCATCGCCGCCGCGCGAGGCGTCCGTGACACCTCGCGCGCAGGCCGCTACCACAACCGCAGATTCCTCGCGATCGCCGGGGAGCTGGGCCTCGACCACGCCGAGGAGCCCCACCCCAGCAGCGGCTTCTCGCTGGTCACCCTGAACCCCGAGGCCAAGCGCCGGTACCGCCCGACGATCGAGCGGCTCCAGCGCGCCCTTAAGGCGCACACGGTCGCCACCGCCGCCGACACCAAGCGCTCCTTCCGCGGGCCGGCCGCCCGGCACGGCTCGTCCGGCGGAGGCGTCCGGGTCAAGGCCGTGTGCGACTGCGGTCGCAATGTGCGGGTCGTCCCGTCGGTCCTGGCGCAGGCGCCGATCGTCTGCGGAGGCTGCGGAAAGCCGTTCCGAATCCCGGAAGCCGCGGTCGCGGTGGGGTGACCCGATGCGGTGTGGCACAATGTCTAGCTGTACTCGACAGTCGCATAGGA
The DNA here is from genome assembly GCF_042262625.1 of Streptomyces sp. NPDC056347. Lineage (NCBI taxonomy): Bacteria > Bacillati > Actinomycetota > Actinomycetes > Kitasatosporales > Streptomycetaceae > Streptomyces > Streptomyces sp. NPDC056347. Next base: position 4,028 of record NZ_JBHJQP010000067.1, read on the forward strand.
CCCCTCTCTCCTCCGGCTGACGCGTCCATCGGGCACCCGAGTACCGCAAACCCCACGTGGCATCTTCGTTGTGCCCAACCACGTCATAGACCAGGAGACACCACTCCCGTGGCAGTCAAGATCAAGCTGAAGCGTCTGGGCAAGATCCGTTCGCCTCACTACCGCATCGTCGTCGCCGACTCCCGTACCCGCCGTGACGGCCGGGCCATCGAGGAGATCGGTCTGTACCACCCGGTGCAGAACCCCTCGCGCATCGAGGTCAACTCGGAGCGTGCGCAGTACTGGCTGTCCGTCGGCGCCCAGCCGACCGAGCCGGTTCTCGCGATCCTGAAGCTCACCGGTGACTGGCAGGCCCACAAGGGTCTCCCGGCTCCCGCGCCGCTGCTCCAGCCCGAGCCGAAGGCCGACAAGCGGGCCCTCTTCGAGAGCCTGGGCGACGGCGAGGAGGCCAAGGGCGAGGCCATCACGCAGAAGGCGAAGAAGTCCGACAAGAAGGCTGACGAGGCTGCCGACGCAGCCGAGTCGACCGAGGCCTGAGCATGCTCGAGGAGGCTCTCGAGCACCTCGTGAAGGGCATTGTCGACAACCCCGACGATGTGCAGGTCGCCTCGCGCAACCTGCGCCGTGGTCGCGTGCTGGAGGTCCGGGTCCACCCCGACGACCTCGGCAAGGTGATCGGCCGTAACGGCCGCACCGCTCGCGCGCTGCGTACCGTCGTGGGCGCCATCGGCGGCCGTGGCATCCGCGTCGACCTCGTCGATGTGGACCAGGTTCGCTGACAGAGTTGAACACCGGCACGGGCCGGGGAGGGCCTTGGGCCCGCCCCGGCCCGTCGTCGTACGACAGGAGAGACACAAGGTGCAGTTGGTAGTCGCGCGGATCGGCCGTGCCCACGGCATCAAGGGCGAGGTCACCGTCGAGGTCCGCACGGACGAGCCGGAGCTGCGGCTCGCGCCCGGGGCCGTGCTCGCCACCGAACCGGCGGGCACCGGACCGCTGACGATCGAGACCGGCCGGGTGCACAGTGGACGGCTGCTGCTGCGCTTCGAGGGCGTGCGCGACCGCACGGCCGCCGAGGCCCTGCGCAACACGCTCCTGATCGCCGAGGTCGACCCGGCGGAGCTCCCCGAGGATCCCGAGGAGTTCTACGACCATCAGCTCATGGACCTCGACGTGGTCCTCGCCGACGGCACCGAGATCGGCCGGATCACCGAGATCACGCACCTGCCGTCGCAGGACCTCTTCATCGTCGAGCGGCCGGACGGCAGCGAGGTGATGATCCCGTTCGTCGAGGAGATCGTCACCGAGATCGACCTGGACGAGCAGCGCGCGGTGATCGACCCGCCGCCGGGCCTGATCGACGCCGACCAGGCCGTGATCGCTTCCGCGCGGGACGAGGCGGACGACGACGCGGCTTCCTCGGAAGAGTCGAGCTTGGGGGAGGACCGCTGATGCGTCTCGACGTCGTCACGATCTTCCCGGAGTACCTGGACCCGCTGAACGTCTCGCTGGTCGGCAAGGCCCGAACCAGCGGCCGCCTCGACGTCCAGGTGCACGACCTGCGCGACTGGACGTACGACCGGCACAACACGGTCGACGACACCCCCTACGGTGGCGGCCCCGGCATGGTCATGAAGACCGAGCCCTGGGGCGAGGCCCTGGACGACGTGCTGGCCGGCGGGTACGAGGCCGGGGCGCACTCCCCGGTCCTGGTGGTGCCCACGCCCAGCGGCCGCCCCTTCACCCAGGAGCTCGCCGTCGAGCTCTCCGCGCGCCCGTGGCTGATCTTCACCCCGGCCCGCTACGAGGGCATCGACCGCCGGGTGACGGAGGAGTACGCCACCCGGATGCCGGTCGTCGAGGTGTCCATCGGCGACTACGTGCTGGCCGGAGGGGAGGCCGCGGTCCTGGTCATCACCGAGGCGGTGGCCCGGCTGCTGCCCGGCGTGCTCGGCAACGCCGAATCGCACCGGGACGACTCCTTCGCCCCCGGCGCGATGGCCAACCTGCTGGAGGGCCCCGTCTACACCAAGCCGCCCGAGTGGCGCGGCCGGTCCATCCCCGAAGTACTGCTCAGCGGCCACCACGGGAAGATCGCCCGCTGGCGACGCGACGAGGCCTTCCGCCGCACCGCCCTCAACCGGCCCGACCTCATCGAGCGCTGCGACGCCGCGGCCTTCGACAAGAAGGACCGCGAGATGCTCTCCATCCTCGGCTGGTCCCCCGAGCCCGGTGGCCGATTTTGGCGCAGGCCCGAGGCCGTGGAAGAATAGGCCGCTGCTGTACGTCCGGCGTGCGCCCCTGCCACAGGGGGAACCCGGCCGCCCCCACGCGAGCGGGGACGGTCCCGACGCCCGTCCGACGCGATCAGCATCTCCGTTCCTCACCTAGTTCCCGTCGATGACCTGTGGCATCGGCGAAGAAAGCAGACAACATGGCTTCCCTGCTCGACGACGTCAACGCCGCGTCGCTGCGTACCGACATCCCGTCGTTCCGCCCCGGTGACACCGTCAACGTCCACGTCCGCGTGATCGAGGGCAACCGCTCCCGTATCCAGCAGTTCAAGGGCGTAGTCATCCGCCGCCAGGGCGCGGGCGTCAGCGAGACCTTCACGGTCCGCAAGGTCTCCTTCAGCGTCGGCGTCGAGCGCACCTTCCCGGTGCACAGCCCGATCTTCGAGAAGATCGAGCTGGTCACCCGCGGTGACGTCCGCCGCGCCAAGCTGTACTACCTCCGTGAGCTGCGCGGCAAGGCCGCGAAGATCAAGGAGAAGCGCGACAACTGAGCTGCCTCCCAGGTCCACAGGACGGCCGGATAGGCTCTGGCCCCGATGGACACGGAAGCTGAGCTCTCGGAGCGCGACCCCTCCTCCGCACCCGCAAAGGTGCCGGGGGAGAGGTCGCGCTTCTTGCGTATTCCGGACCGGCCCGACGGTCCGACGAACTGGACCTGGCGGCGCACCGCCCTCCTCGGAGCCGTCTGCGCGGTCTTCGTGCTGCTCCTGAGCAACTACGTGGTGCAGCCCTATCTGATCCCCAGCGGCTCGATGGAGCCGACGCTGAAGGTGGGGGACCGGGTGCTGGTGAACAAGCTGGCGTACCGTTCCGGCTCCGGGCCGCACCGCGGTGACGTGGTGGTCTTCGACGGCACCGGATCGTTCGTGCAGGAGCCCGCGGAGGAGAACCCCGTCGCCGCGGCGATGCACTCGGCGGCCGCCTCCCTGGGGCTGGCCGAGCCCGACGAGACCGACTACGTGAAACGGGTGGTGGGCGTGGGCGGCGACCGGGTGGTCTGCTGCGACAGGAAGGGCCGGATCGAGGTGAACGGCCACCCGGTCACCGAGGGCTACCTGTACCCGGGGGACGCGCCCTCCCGGTCCCGTTTCGACATCGTCGTGCCCGACGGCACGCTGTGGATGATGGGCGACCATCGCAGCAATTCCCGGGACTCGCGCGACCACCTCGGGGAGCCCGGCGGCGGCATGGTCCCGGTCGACATGGTGATCGGCAGGGTGGACTGGATCGGCTGGCCGCCCAGCCGGCTGGGCTCGCTGCCGGGCGGGGGCCGTGGGTAACCGCGGCCGCGGCGGGCGGGACGACGGGCTCCCGGCCGCGCGTACGCCGCGCACCCGGGTGGAACGGCGGAAGCTGGCACGCCGGGTCAAATGGCGGCGCAGGGGCTCCGCCGCGCGGGAGATCCCGCTGCTCGTCCTGGTGGCGCTGCTGATCGCGCTCGTGCTCAAGACCTTTCTGGTGCAGGCCTTCGTGATCCCCTCGGGATCGATGGAACAGACCATCCGGATCGGCGACCGGGTACTGGTGGACAAGCTGACACCCTGGTTCGGCTCCAGGCCCGAGCGCGGGGACGTCGTCGTCTTCCGCGACCCGGGCGGCTGGCTGAAGCAGGAGAACGGCGCCAAGAAGGAATCGCCGGTCGTCGTGAAGCAGGCCGAGCAGGCCCTGACCTTCATCGGACTGCTGCCCTCGGACGACGAACAGGACCTGATCAAGCGGGTCGTCGGGGTCGGCGGCGACACGGTGAGGTGCTGCGACAAGAACGGCCGGGTCACCGTCAACGGCGTACCGCTCGACGAGCCCTACCTCTACCCGGGGAACCCGCCCTCCCTCATCAAATTCGAGGTAAAGGTTCCGCAGGGCCGGATCTTCGTGATGGGCGACCACCGCTCGGATTCGGCCGACTCCCGTTACCACCTGGACGATCCGGGACACGGCACGGTCTCCGAGGAGCAGGTCGTGGGGCGCGCCGTGGTGATCGCCTGGCCGATCGGCAACTGGCGAAAACTGGACGAACCGGCGACCTTCGCGCAGGTCCCGGACACGAACGCCGAGGCCGCTGCCGTACCCGGCCCGTCGCATAGTGTGTCGTCCCACGATCTCAACGGATTGGCTCCTCTCCCGACCCCTGCGGAACTCCCGCTCGTTATGGGAGTGGTGGGCCTGCACCGGCTAGGGCGCAGGCGGTGGCACGGAGTAAGGAGTGGATGTGGGGGATTTGGCCGTCGGCGCACGATCCGGACACGAAGAACCCGAGGACCGGCCGGGCCGTTCGGGCAACGCCGGGTCCGCCGGGGCGGCGGATCACGCGGGGATTGACGGCGAGACTCCGGACGGCGGTGGCAGGGCGGCGAAGAAGCCGCGCTCCTTCTGGAAGGAGCTGCCGCTGCTCATCGTCATCGCGCTCGTGCTCGCGCTGTTGATCAAGACGTTTCTGGTGCAGGCGTTCTCGATTCCCTCGGATTCGATGCAGGACACCCTTCAGCGGGGTGACCGGGTGCTGGTGGACAAGCTGACGCCGTGGTTCGGCTCGGAGCCCGAGCGCGGCGAGGTCGTCGTCTTCCACGACCCGGGCGGCTGGCTCGACGACACCCCCGAGGTTCATCCGAACGCGATCCAGAAGGTCCTCAGCTTCATCGGCCTGATGCCGTCCGCCGAGGAGAAGGACCTGATCAAGCGGGTCATCGCGGTCGGCGGCGACACGGTGGAGTGCAAGGAGAACGGCCCCGTCGTGGTCAATGGCAAGGCCCTGGACGAGAAGTCGTTCATCTTCCCCGGGAACACCCCCTGCAACGACCAGCCGTTCGGCCCGATCAAGGTGCCCGAGGGCCGGATCTGGGTGATGGGCGACCACCGCCAGGACTCCCGCGACTCCCGCTACCACCAGGAACTTCCGGGCGGCGGCACGGTCTCCAACGACGAGGTGGTCGGCCGGGCCTTCGTCGTCGCATGGCCGATCAGCCGCTGGGCCACCCTGCCCGTCCCGAAGACGTTCGACCAGCCGGGCCTCAACGCCGCGATGGGTGCGGCCCCGGCCGCGCTGGGGCTCGCCGGTGCCCTGCCGCTCGTGCTGTGGCGTCGCAGGCGTATCACCACCACCGCCGGGCGTGCGAGGACGACCGCCGGCACGCCGTGATCCGTCCTACCGTGCCGTGGTCCGTCCCACCGGTCCGCGCTCTCGGACCCGACGGGGCTGTGCCGCGGCCCGAGTCCGCGATATGAAGGACACCGGTGCTCCGCAACAGGGCACCGGGTGATACGGATGAACCGCCCTCCGGTTGTTCGGCGAGTACGCCGAGCAACCGGAGGGCGGTTGTCGGTGGTGGGGCCCGAAGAGTTCGGGAACCCGCCCACGACAAGGCGGCCGGGGACGCAGCGGCACTGCGGAACTCCCGTTCGTTGTTCGGGGCAGTGGGCCTGAACGGACAGGGCCCCGGAGCAGGCGGGGCGCAGAGTGAGGACTGGATGTGAGTGACGTGGCTGCCGGTGCACGATCTGGACATGGAGAGCCCGCGGAGAGGCCCGGCCCGCCCGCCGACGCCGTACCCGGCCCGCCGGAGCGACCGGCGGCCCCGGAGACGCCCGCGGCGGAGCAGACCGCCAACGGGGACGGTGCCGGGGAAGGGGACACGGACGTCACGCCGACGAAGCCGCAGCGGCCCTTCTGGAAGGAGTTGCCGCTGCTCATCGTCGTCGCGCTGGTCCTCGCGCTGTTGATCAAGACGTTTCTGGTGCAGGCGTTCTCGATTCCCTCGGATTCGATGCAGGACACCCTTCAGCGGGGTGACCGGGTGCTGGTGGACAAGCTGACGCCGTGGTTCGGCTCGGAGCCCGAGCGCGGCGAGGTCGTCGTCTTCCACGACCCGGAGAACTGGCTGGCGGGCGAGCCGACCCCCGAGTCGAACGTGGTGCAGGACGTACTGAGCTTCATCGGCCTGATGCCCTCGTCCAAGGAGAAGGACCTGATCAAGCGGGTCATCGCGGTCGGCGGCGACACCGTGCAGTGCGCGAAGGGCGGTCCCGTCAAGGTCAACGGGAAGGCGCTCGACGAGCCGTACATCTTCCCGGGCAACTCGGCCTGCGACGACAAGCCCTTCGGGCCCTTCAAGGTGCCCGACGGCAAGATCTGGGTGATGGGCGACCACCGGCAGAACTCCTGGGACTCGCGCTATCACATCGACGACGGGACCAAGGGCTTCGTACCCGTCGACGAGGTCGTGGGACGGGCCGTCGTCGTGGCCTGGCCGATCAACCGCTGGTCGACGCTGCCCGTCCCGGACACCTTCGACCAGCCGGGCCTGAACGCCGCGGCGGCCGCCGCTCCCGGCGCGCTCGGTCTGGCCGGGGCGCTGCCCCTGGTGCTGTGGCGCCGCAGGAGGCTGACCGGCGGGCGTACCGCCGGGTAGGGTGCCGACTCGGATCAGCGATCGCCGATCTCCGAGGTGGGGAGGCTGGGATGAGCGGCAGTGGACGTACGGGCGACGGCCGGAGCCGGCTCGGCAGCGTGCTGTCGGGGCTGGCGGTGGCTGTCGGCTGTGTGCTCTTCCTGGGCGGGTTCGCCTGGGGAGCCGTGGTGTACAAGCCGTACACGGTGCCGACACAGTCGATGACCCCCACGGTGCACTCGGGCGACCGGGTGCTCGCGGAGCGGATCGACGGCGGCGAGGTGCGCCGCGGCGACGTGGTGGTCTTCGCCGATCCGGCGTGGGGCGACATGCCGATGCTGAAGCGGGTCGTCGGGATCGGCGGCGACAAGATCACCTGCTGCGGCGCCGACGGCCGGCTCAGGGTCAATGGCAAGCCCCTGGACGAACCGTATCTGCGGAACAAGGACCGGGCCTCGACCGAGGACTTCACGGCCGAGGTGCCCGAGGGGCAGCTCTTCCTGCTGGGCGACGACCGCACCTCGTCGCTCGACTCCCGGGTCCATCTGGAGGACGCGGGAAAGGGCTCGGTCCCCCGTGACGCGGTACAGGCCAGGGTGGACGCCATCGCCTGGCCGATGAACGGCATGGTGGAACGCCCGCGGGCCTTCGCCGGCCTCCCCGGCGGTATCTCCTCGCCCGGGCCGATCCAGCTGCAGCTCCGGGCCGTGATCGTGGGCATGGTGCTGATTCTGGGCGGCGCGGCGTACGGGCCGGTCGAGACGCTGCTCACGCGCTCGGCGCGCAAGGGTCGGGAGAGGCAGCCCGCCGGTGCGCACTGAACGGCGCAAGGTCGCCCGGGTGGTGCTCCTGGACCCGGACGACCGGATCCTCCTGCTGCACGGCTTCGAGCCGGGGGACCCGCGGCGCAGCTGGTGGTTCACCCCCGGCGGCGGCCTGGAGGGCGACGAGACCCGGGAGCAGGCCGCGCTGCGCGAACTCGCCGAGGAGACCGGGATCACCGAGGTCGATCTCGGCCCGGTGCTCTGGCGGCGGATGTGCTCGTTCCCGTTCGACGGCCGCCGCTGGGAGCAGGACGAGTGGTACTTCCTGGCGCGTACGGTACGGACCGAAACCGACACCAGCGGGCAGACCGGGCTGGAGCGGCGCAGTGTCGCGGGGCTGAGATGGTGGACCTCCGCGGAACTGTCGGCGGCGCGTGAGACGGTGTACCCGACCAGACTCGCCGGGCTGCTGCGCACGCTGCTCGACGAGGGTCCTCCACGTACGCCACTGGTTCTCGACCCCGAAAACGCCTAAGCGCCCGGGGGCCTGGCGCACAATGGGGGGACGCACGGCTGAAGGGGAACATGCCAATGAGCGCCGAGGACCTCGAGAAGTACGAGACCGAGATGGAGCTGAAGCTCTACCGGGAGTACCGCGACGTCGTCGGTCTGTTCAAATACGTGATCGAGACCGAGCGCCGCTTCTATCTCACCAACGATTACGAGATGCAGGTGCACTCGGTCCAGGGCGAGGTGTTCTTCGAGGTGTCCATGGCGGACGCCTGGGTCTGGGACATGTACCGGCCCGCGCGGTTCGTCAAGCAGGTACGGGTGCTGACGTTCAAGGACGTCAACATCGAGGAGCTCAACAAGAGCGATCTCGAACTTCCGGGTGGCTGAGCCCATGGTGAAGGGGGACTGATTCCCTCTTCCGGGTGGCCGGGTTTTCCACAATCCCGGAGTTGTCCACCAAGATCCACAAGCCGGGACCGAAGGCGTCAGAGTCGGTCCCGGAGGTGGTGCCGAAATGAACGCACGGGGGGCACTCGGGCGGTACGGCGAGGATCTGGCGGCGCGGCTGCTGACCGCGGCCGGTATGTCCGTACTGGAACGGAACTGGCGCTGTCGCGTCGGCGAGATCGACATCGTCGCGATGGACGGCGACGCGCTCGTGCTCTGCGAGGTGAAGACCCGCAGGACGGGCGCGTTCGAACATCCGATGGCGGCCGTCACACCGGTGAAGGCGGAACGGCTGCGGAGGCTGGCCGGCATCTGGCTGGACCGGCACGGCGGGCCGCCGCCCGGCGGGGTCCGGATCGATCTGGTCGGTGTGGTGCTGCCCAGGCGCGGGGCGCCCGTCGCGGAGCATGCGCGGGGGGTGGCCTGAGATGGGGTTCGCACGGGCCTGCTCGGTGGCGCTCGTCGGTGTCGAGGGTGTGGTGGTGGAGGTCCAGGCGGACCTGGAGGCCGGGGTGGCGGCGTTCACCCTGGTGGGACTGCCGGACAAGAGCCTGGTGGAGAGCCGGGACCGGGTCAGGGCCGCGGTGGTGAACTCGGGGGCCGAGTGGCCGCAGAAGAAGCTCACGGTGGGCCTGTCGCCCGCCTCCGTGCCCAAGAGCGGCTCGGGCTTCGACCTCGCCGTGGCCTGCGCGGTGCTGGGGGCGGCGGAGCGGATCGACCCCGAGTCCATCGCCGATGTGGTGATGATCGGTGAGCTGGGGCTCGACGGCCGGGTCAGGCCGGTGCGCGGGGTGCTTCCGGCCGTGCTCGCCGCCGCGGAGGCCGGATACCGGCAGGTCGTCGTGCCCGAGCAGACGGCGGGGGAAGCCGCGCTGGTCCCCGGGATCTCCGTCCTCGGCGTACGGAGCCTGCGGCAGTTGATCGCGGTGCTCTGCGAGGAGCCCGTCCCCGACGAGCGGGAACCGCGCGAGGAAGGGCGGCCCGACACCATGCTGGCCGGGCTGATGGTGCCCGGCGAGGGCGTCGGCACCGGGATCGCCCACGGCGCGGGGCACGGCGAGGGAAGTGCGCCGGATCTGGCGGACGTTGCGGGACAGCCGCTGGCCCGCAAGGCCCTGGAGGTCGCCGCGGCCGGAGGCCACCATCTGCTCCTCTCGGGGCCGCCGGGCGCGGGCAAGACCATGCTGGCCGAACGGCTGCCGGCGATCCTGCCCCCGCTGACCAGGCGGGAAGCCCTGGAGGTGACCGCGGTCCACTCGGTGGCGGGCATCCTGCCGCCGGGGGAACCCCTGGTCGCCCGGCCGCCCTACTGCGCGCCCCACCACTCGGCGACGATGCAGTCTCTGGTCGGCGGGGGCAACGGACTGCCGAGGCCCGGCGCGGTCTCGCTCGCCCATCGGGGAATCCTTTTTCTGGACTTTTCCAACCACTCTGAGAACGTCCGCATCACTCGTTCGGGCCCTTCTTCGCCCCATGCCGTTCTGGTTAACCAACTGTCTCCGTTGCTTACAGCACGTAGCGGACGACAGTTGGGGAGGCCAGAGTGGCGCGGAGCCGAGTGGTCCTCGATGACTTACGCGTACAGGTCCTCAATCGAGCGGGCGGAGGGGTGTCGTACACGATCGTCTGGCCGGACTGCTCGGTCGATGAGGAGGCAGATCGCTACCTGCGGCCGTACGAGGGCTCAGGAACCCAAAAAACGTACGCGTACGCCCTGGTAGATCACCTTCGTTGGCGCATCCGAGAAGGACTGACCAGCGACACCATCACGGTCCTGGATGTGCAGCGCTACATGGGGGCGGTGGGTGCCAAGATCCCGATGCCCTACGGGCAGCCGTGGCGGACGCCGCCGAAACGTCCGTACGGGAAGTCAGCACTCCAGGTCGCGGCCGCGTGCTTGAAGGGCTTCTACCTGCAGACGTGCTCGCGGAGCGGCTCGAATCCCGAGCTGGTGGCGGCGCTCTCGGTGGAGCGACTGGCGACCAAGGTGGACCAGGACCGTGCCGTGCTGGGCCACATCAAGAAGACGATGCCGACCAACCCACTGGCACCCCCGGGAAGAGTCCGCCGACGGCATCCGAAGATGCTGCCTGAGCAGGCCAAGCCCGGACTGCGGGATGTGGTGAACACCGCTCGCGACGCCATGGTTGTGCAGTGGCTGGCGGACACCAGCTTGCGCATCGGCGGCCTGACCGGGCTGCACCTGGTCGACCTGCATCTGCGGGAGAACGCAGCCTGTAATGAGTGTGAGAGCCCTCACCTGCACGTCTGCCACCGATGGGGCAACCCGAACGGGGCCGCGGCGAAGATCAAGCCGGATTGGAAGATGGTCGACGGAGTGATCACCGGCGGGGAGATCTACCGGGTCAGCCCTGCCATGATCAGCAGCTACTTCCAGTACATGACGACGGAGTACGCGAAGTACGCGACGGGGCACGGCATGCTCTTGATCCAGCTGACCGGTCCAAGGCGAGGGGAGCCGTGGACGGCGGATGCGGCTCGCGGCGTGCTCCGGCGGGCTGGCCGGCGGGCACAGCTGCCCGGGCGGATCCGGCCCCAGGCGTTTCGCCATCAGTTCACCAACGACGTCATGGACGCCTCCGGCGGGGACGCCTTGGTGGCGAAGGCGGCCGGGAACTGGGCGTCGATGCAGATGGTCGACGAGGTCTACGGCCACCCCGACCTGCATTCGACGGAGTTCACCACCGCGCTGAAGGCCGTCTGGGGTGAGGAGGAATGAGGTCCCTCCACCTCCTCACCGTGACGGCGAGCGGCACCTCCGGCTCGCGGACCACATCCGATCGCCTGGAGCTGCTACGCGCCCTGATCGCGGCGCCCACCTTCGACCCGCTCTTTCGGGAAGATGTCATCGTCATCCCCGGCGACCACCCCACCTACGGCTGGATCTGCCAGGTCGCAGCCTGTCAGCGGGCCGCGGACAACTCCCGGGAGTACTGCCAGGTCCACAAACGCCAGTGGTCCGAGGTGAAGGCCAAGGGCGGCACCGTGACCGAGTTCCTGCGCGTCGCCCAGCCCTTGGAGTCCGCCTCCTGGCACGTCATCCCAGACTGCCTCATCTGTCCAGGCGTCCCGGCCTTCAGCAAGACCCAGCTCTGCTACCTCCACGAGCATCAGTGGGACGCACGGCGCCGGGACCATGAAAGACGCAGGGGCCATCCGCTTGAGTTCGACACGTGGCTTGCCCGGGCCACGGCCTACCCCGCGTTCGGCGACTGCCGGATCATCGGCTGTCCCGAACGCGCGGGATCTCCGCTCTGCTTGTGCTACCGACACGAGCGTCAGTACCGACGTGAGGGCCGCCCCGGCAATGCTCGGATGCCGACGAACTGGTCCCGAACCCTGGCGAAGGGCGGGCAACCCAAACTCCTCTACACCGACGAGGAACGCTTCCGCAGCTGGTGCTCAGAGCCCAAGACACCCACTCGCCGGATCAACGGCAGGTTGTCCCTGCAGGGCCTCCGGCCCTTGGCCAAGGCGGAGCTCCAATGGGTGACAGTTCAGCACGCCCAGACCGCCGAGGAAGGCGCCAACTGGCCACTGCTCTGGCTCCAGGCGGCGGCCGACTGCTGCCGGGAACAGGACGTGAACTCCCTGGTCGACCTTGACCTGGACGCTTGCCCGCACCAAGCCCGCCAGGTCATCAAGGCCATGCTCAAGCATCTTCGGTTGATCTACTTCAGCCGCCAGGACACCAAGGACGCCGGCTTCATCGAAACCGACCATTTCGGCGTTCGCTTCCCCCACACCGAGAGCCACATCGACCTCACCGGAATCTCCCAGCGGTGGTTCCGTGACCTGCTCTGGGACAACCTGGCCGCTGAACTCACTTCCAAGCCGCCCCGCTCCCGCGGGCCATTCGACGCCCGTCGCCGCGGCTGCATCGAGTTGTCCGCCTTCCTGGAAGCCCAGGCTCCAGGCGGCGGCCACGACCCCACCCTCCTCACCGAGAGCCACATGGTCGACTTCATCGCCGACCAGCGGCACCGCGCCAAGCACAAACTGCCGTCGCTCGGACTTCGCAGGCAAGGACGCGACGGCACCAGCGTCATGACCGACGGCATCGTCTGCGACAACCTCAACGGAGCACGTCGGCTGCTTCGCGACGCGTTGGAGACCGGGGCAGCGATGCAGATCGGCCTCGACCGCGCCTTCATCGTCATCCTGCCGCGCTCCCAGAAGAAGGTCGGCCGACGCAAGCCGTTCTCCGACGACGTGGCCAAGGCCCTGGCCGATCCGCAGAACCTCGCCGACCTGGAGGCTATGGACAGCGAGGGCCACGGGCTGAGGGACATCTGGGAAACCCTCGTCGTCACCGGCCGACGCTGCAGCGAGGTCCTCGAAGCCCGCCTGGAGTGCATCGCCCGGCACGGCAAGATCCCCATGTTCTGGCACGACCAGACGAAGGTCGGGAACTTCGACGAAGGCATCCGCATCTCCGAACGGTGCTTCCGACGACTGCAGGAGCGACAGAACAAGACCATCGACCGTTTCCTCCAACGAACCGGCCGCCTACCCACCGCCGACGAACGGCTGCAACTGGCGCTCTTCCCCCGCCGTCCCACCAACCGGCGGGGCCTCAAGGGCGTCTCCTACGGATGGTTCTCGACCCTGTTCAGCACCTGGGTCAAAGGGCTGGACCTCGGAAAGGCAGTCCCCCATCAGGCCCGGCACACTCTCGCGACCAATCTGCTCAAAGCAGGCGCGAACCTCACCCACGTCAAGCGCTACCTTGGCCAGATCTCCGAGGCGATGGCCGAGCACTACGTCCACATCGCCAACACCGACCCGAAGCTCAACGCCGCCCTCGAAGCAGTCTGGGTCGGCGGCCCCGGAGCAGCCGAACCCGGAATCCTTCTGGCCGGCGGCGAACCCCTGAGCCGCGCGGAGGCAGAGGCCCTGGCCATCGACCTCACCCGCAAATCCACGCCCGCCGAGGGCGGCTTCTGCACCTTCCAGCCGGTCGTCAGCGGCGACGCATGCCCATGGGACATGAACTGCCACAACTGCCAGGAGTTTGTGATGTCCGGAGCGGACCTCGTCTACTGGCACCGCAAGCGCGAGCAGTGGCGGATGGTGGCCGAAGGCGCCCCCGACGGCAAGACAGCCGACTACCTGCACGAGCTCTTCGAGCCCACAGCGCGCGCCATCGCCGGCCTGGAGAAGGCCCTGGAGAGCTTCGGGCTCCTTGAAGAGGCGCTCGCGCTCGACCTTCGCCGCCCGCAGGACTACTTCGGCCGCGTCTGGAGCACAGCGTTCCGGGCTCGTGAGCTCGCGGAACTCGACGCGGAAACGGAAGAGGCTGCATGAAGCCACACGCCACGACGGCGGCGATCGAGGCCCGCCGCCGTCAGACAACACAGAAGCTCGAGCAGGTCGAGAAGGCCATCGGGCAGCTTCGCCGGGAGCGCGGACGGCTGACGGTCCGGGCCGTCGCCCAGCGGGCCGGGGTGTCCGTCACGTTCCTCTACGAGAACACCGACGCCCGGAAACTCGTGAACAACGCGGTCGACGCCGGCCGCACTCGCCAGATCAGAGTGGCCCAGGCCGAGCACGAGCAGATCGAGGCGTCCTGGCGCGAACGCGCGCTGAATGCGGAAGCCGAACTCGGTCGCACGCAGAAGGAGGTCTTCACTCAGCGGCAGCAGATCGGCGAGCTGATGGGGAAGCTCCGAGACTTCGATCAGATGGTTCCGGGAGAGTCCGTTCAGGCACTGACCTCAGAGAACATCACGCTGAAGCGCCGCGTCCAGCAGCTCACGCGGGAGCACCGCAGCCTGCAAGAGCGCCTCGAAGGCGCCCGGTCGAACCTGCGCTTCTCCGACAAACGCATCGCCGACCTTGAAGCCCAGCTCCTCGAACTGGACCAACCATGACCGATGCCCCATCCTCCGAGTCGATCCACCTCGACCGCGACCAGGCCGCCTCACTCGCCCGCCTGTTGCGAGAAGTCGAACGGTTCCTCGACGAGTGCGGCGAGAGCGTCGAAGGCGCCCTCGCTACCCACTTCGGCCTCGATCCCGCCAGCGAGGCGTTCAGCGCCGCACTCTGCTTCCACGCTGACACGATCGAGACCGCTCTCACCGACCGCCCCACCACGTCACGGACACATACGCGACGCATCTGCGCAGTTCACAGCCCACCTGGTCAGTTCGACGGTCGGTAAACTGGACGAGGCCCCCGAATTCTCGGTACGGGTGCTCGACGCGCTGCGCCAGCCGCTGGAGTCCGGCCATGTGGTGGTGGCGCGCAGTGCCGGGGTGGTACGGCTGCCCGCGAGGTTCCTGATGATGCTGGCGGCCAACCCGTGCCCGTGCGGACGGCACCGTCTTGCCGGGGACGGCTGCGAATGCCCGCCCGCCACGGTCAGGCGCTACCAGGCGAGGCTCTCCGGGCCGCTGCTGGACCGGGTGGACCTCCGGGTCACTGTCGACCCTGTCCGCCGCGAGGACCTGATCGGGCAGGGCAGCAGGGGTGAGCCGACGTCCCTGGTCGCAGCCCGGGTCCGGGAGGCCAGGGCGCGGGCGGCGAAGCGGCTGGCGGGCACCGGCCGGTCGACCAACAGCGAGGTGTCCGGCCATGAACTGCGGACCGGTCTGGCCGCGACCCCCGGCGCGCTCCTCGAAGCGGAGCGGGACCTGGCCCGGGGCCTGCTCACCGCCCGGGGCCTGGACCGGGTCCTCAGGGTGGCGTGGACCGTCGCCGACCTGCGCGGGGCCGAGCGCCCCGAGGCGGCCGACGTCGCGGTGGCGCTGGAACTGCGCACCGGGATCCCGCGGGGCGCGCTGATCAGCGCCGGGGCGTCATGAACCCGGAGGGCGCGGAGCAGCCGGAGCAGTGCGGACGCGGCGCCGGGCAGGACCCGAGAGCGGCGGTGAGCAGTGCGGAGAGACTGGCCCGGGCGGCTCTGACCCGCATCATCGAGCCGGGGGACGAACGCGGCGGCCGATGGCTGCGCGAGTGCGGTGCCGTCGAGCTGGTGCGGCGCATCACCAGGAACGACGGCGCGGCGGAACGGCTGAGCGGCATGACCCCGAAACGGCTCGCCGGGTACCGGCTGCGGGCCGAGAAGGCCGAGCCGGAGCGGGACCTCTCGGCGATCGCCGGGGCCGGCGGGCGGTTCGTCTGCCCCGGGGACCGGGAATGGCCCAGCCAGTTGGACGACCTCGGGTACGCACGGCCGACCGGGCTGTGGGTGCGCGGCCCTCGCGACCTGAGGCTCTGGGCGCTGCGCTCGGTGGCCGTGGTCGGTGCGCGGGCCTGCACACCGTACGGATCACACATGGCGGGCAGCCTCGGGGCCGGTCTCGCGGAGCTGGGCTGGGTGGTCGTGTCGGGAGCCGCGTTCGGGGTCGACGGGGCGGCACACCGCGGCGCGCTCGCCGTGGGCGGAGCGACGATGGCCGTTCTCGCCTGCGGGGTGGACGTCCCCTACCCGCGGGGACACGCCGAACTGATCGGGCGTATCGCGGAACAGGGGCTCGTCATCGGTGAGTTGCCCCCGTCCGATCATCCCACCCGAGGCCGGTTCATCCTGCGTAACCGGGTCATCGCGGCGTTGACGCGCGGAACGGTTGTCGTCGAGGCGGAGTTCCGCAGTGGTTCGCTGGTCACCGCCCGCTGCGCGCAGCGGCTCGGCCGCCTGTCGATGGGGGTGCCCGGCCCCGCCACCAGCGGCCTGTCGGCAGGGGTCCACGAACTCATCCGCGGTGAAGGCGTCCTGGTGACCGACGCCTCGGAAGTCGTCGAACTGGTCGGGGACATGGGTGAACTCGCCCCGGCCAGACGTGGCCCCGTGCACCCCAGGGACCTGCTGGACCAGATCTCGGCCAGGGTGCTGGATGCACTGCCGGGGCAGGGCGCCGTCAGCGGACGCGAGGTGGCACGTACCGCCGGGACCAGCGCCGACGAAGCGCTCGGCAGGCTGTACGAACTGCACTCACTGGGGTTTGTCGAACGGGATGGCGAGGGGTGGCGGTTGACGCCGCGGCCGACTCGCCGTGACGACGCACGGCGAGGCGGTTCTTGACCTGGGGCATTCGGGTGAAAAGGTGAAGTCGATGACCTCGGCGGATCCCTCGGTGACGCCCCCGGGGCCGCCGCGCACGGCGACGGCCCCGGGCCTCGTTCATGTCGGATCGGCCGGATCAGCGGAGCGCCGATCCCTTATCCTGCGCGGACCGCTACCTCACGGTCACGCTACGCTCACGAGGACCCCGACTCAGACATACGTCCCAGCACTCACAGCAGAACGGCTCAAGGCACCACATGCCCCAGCACACCTCCGGGTCTGACCGCGCGGCAGTACCACCGGCTGCGCGTGGCACTGTGCGCCCCCCTGCGCCCTCCTCGCTCGACGAGCTGTGGCGTTCGTACAAGTCCACCGGCGACGAGCGGCTGCGGGAACAGCTGATCCTGCACTACTCGCCGCTGGTGAAGTACGTCGCGGGCCGGGTGAGCGTGGGCCTGCCGTCCAATGTCGAGCAGGCGGACTTCGTCTCCTCGGGGGTCTTCGGGCTGATCGACGCGATCGAGAAGTTCGACATCGAGCGTGCGATCAAGTTCGAGACGTACGCCATCACCCGCATCCGCGGCGCGATGATCGACGAACTGCGGGCACTGGACTGGATCCCGCGCTCGGTGCGGCAGAAGGCGCGGGCGGTGGAGCGCGCCTACGCCACACTGGAGGCGCAGCTGCGCCGTACGCCCTCCGAGGCGGAGGTCGCCGCCGAGATGGGCATCGCCCTGGAGGAACTGCACGCGGTTTTCAGCCAGTTGTCGCTGGCCAATGTGGTGGCGCTGGAGGAGCTGCTGCATGTCGGCGGCGAGGGCGGCGACCGGCTCAGCCTCATGGACACGCTGGAGGACACCAGCGCCGACGACCCGGTGGAGGTCGCCGAGGACCGCGAGCTCAGACGGCTGCTCGCGCGGGCCATCAACACCCTCCCTGAGCGCGAGAAGACCGTTGTGACGCTCTACTACTACGAGGGCCTCACGCTCGCCGAGATCGGCAACGTCCTCGGGGTCACCGAGAGCCGGGTCAGCCAGATCCATACCAAATCGGTGCTGCAACTGCGCGCGAAACTGGCCGACGCCGGGCGCTGAGCCATCCCCCTCGGGACGGAGGCTTCGGCCATGCGGCAGGACCGTACGCCGTCTCTCGAACAGGCTCGCCGTAGAGTGGACACGTGCCCAGGATTCGAGCGGCCTCGGTGGCCGAGCACCGGACCATGCAGCGCGGCGCCCTCCTCGACGCCGCACGCACCCTGCTGTCCGAGGGCGGCACGGAGGCGTTGACCTTCCCCGCCCTCGCCGAGCGCACGGGCCTCGCCCGGTCCTCGGTGTACGAGTACTTCCGCTCCCGCGCGGCCGTCGTCGAGGAGCTCTGCGCCGTCGACTTCCCGGTCTGGGCGGCCGAGGTCGAGCGCGCGATGGAGCAGGCCGCGACGCCCGAGGGCAAGATCGAGGCCTATGTGCGCCGACAGCTCGACCTGGTCGGCGACCGTCGCCACCGGGCTGTCGTCGCCATCTCCGCGAGCGAGCTGGACGCCGGGGCGCGGGAGAAGATCAGGGCCGCGCACGGCGGGCTGATCGCCATGATCGTCGAGGCGCTGGGCGACCTCGGGCACAGCCAGCCGAGACTGGCGGCGATGCTGCTCCAGGGCTCGGTGGACGCCGCGGTGCGGCGTATCGAACTGGCCGCGGCCGAGGAGCCGTCCGTGATCGCGGACACCGCCGTCGCCATGATCCTCCACGGCGTGCGGGGCACACGGAGCTGACGCGGCGCCGCGCAGCGGGGCGCCACGTGCCGAACGCCGGGGGCGGCGAGTCCGTCCCCGGCCCGTCCGCCCTACCGCCCGGATTCGGGTACGCCGAACACCGGGAGCAGCCGGGACGGGCCTCTTCGCAGCAGTTGTGGCGGCAGCAGCGACAGCGGGTCCAGGTAGCCGTCACCGCGCCGCAGCCCCCAGTGCAGGCAGCCCGACACGCAGTGGAACGGCCCCTCCTCCAGTGCGGCCACCACCTGCCCCGCCGCCACCTCGCCTCCCTTGGAGGCCAGCGGGCGCACCGGCTCGTACGTGGTCCGCAGCGGTGGATCGCCGCTGCCGGCCACCTCGACCACCAGCACCCCGCGCCCCGCCACACGCCCGGCGAACGACACCCTTCCCGGAGCGGCGGCGAGTACCCGGACGCCCGGCGGGGCGGCGAGATCGACGCCACGATGGCCGCGCGCGTAGGGACCGGCAGGGGGCTCCCAGCCCCGTACGACAACGGGCCGCCCGGTCAGCGGCCAGCTCCGCCCGTCGTCCGGCCCGGCCCCGGGCGAGGGCTCCGGCGGTCCTCCCGGCCCATGCCCCGGCGCGGCCGAGGGCGCGGGCGGCGGGGCCGCGGAGCGTGCCGGATCGGGGGCGCGCGCCGGTGCGCCTGCCGTGGCGGCCGACGGGCCGCACACCACCGCGAGCACCCCCGCCATCGCGGCCACGAGCATCCGGCGCCCATGCCGGGAGCCCGGCCGGTGCGACCGGGACCGGGACCGGGATCGGCGGAGTTCGGCCCGGAAAGGGCCTGCGGCCGGTGCGGTCAGGGCATTCGGATCATTCGCGCATCGCATGGCAGAACCGTCCCGCGGCCCGCCGATCCGCGGGGATCATGGACCGGATCTGTGGACAACGGACCGGTTGTGGACAGCGGCGTCACCCGGCACCCGAGCCGTCCCGTACACTTCTAACGGCGATCCGGGCCACCGGGTCGACTTCGCACGCCCCGCCACCTCCCTCTTCGCGGATGGTGGCCGCGCTCCTCGGTCCCTTGCGGCACGGCGCGTCGGGGCGTCAGGCGCGACAGCAATCCTGCGGTCGCGACAACCGAGCACCTCAAGGAGTACGGCCATGGCCGTCGTCACGATGCGGGAGCTGCTGGAAAGCGGCGTCCACTTCGGTCACCAGACCCGTCGTTGGAACCCGAAGATGAAGCGCTTCATCTTCACCGAGCGCAACGGCATCTACATCATCGACCTGCTCCAGTCGCTGTCGTACATCGACCGCGCCTACGAGTTCGTCAAGGAGACCGTCGCCCACGGCGGCTCCATCATGTTCGTGGGTACCAAGAAGCAGGCGCAGGAGGCCATCGCCGAGCAGGCGACCCGCGTCGGCATGCCGTACGTCAACCAGCGCTGGCTCGGCGGCATGCTCACCAACTTCTCCACCGTCTACAAGCGCCTTCAGCGTCTGAAGGAGCTCGAGCTCATCGACTTCGAGGACGTGGCCGCCTCCGGCCTCACCAAGAAGGAGCTCCTGGTCCTCTCCCGCGAGAAGGCCAAGCTGGAGAAGACCCTCGGTGGTATCCGCGAGATGCAGAAGGTGCCGAGCGCCGTCTGGATCGTCGACACCAAGAAGGAGCACATCGCCGTCGGTGAGGCGCGCAAGCTCCACATCCCGGTCGTCGCGATCCTCGACACCAACTGCGACCCCGACGAGGTCGACTACAAGATCCCGGGCAACGACGACGCGATCCGCTCCGTCACCCTGCTCACCCGCGTGATCGCCGACGCCGTCGCCGAGGGCCTCATCGCCCGCTCCGGTGCCGCCACCGGTGACTCGAAGCCGGGCGAGAAGGCCGCCGGCGAGCCGCTCGCCGAGTGGGAGCGCGACCTGCTCGAGGGCGACAAGAAGGCCGACGCCGAGGTGCAGCCCTCCGCCGAGACCGAGAAGGCCGCCGAGACCGAGACGGCCGCCGAGGCTGAGAAGACCGAGGCTCCGGCCGCGGACGCCGAGCAGGCCTGACACCCGTCACGGCTGATGACGGCGGGGGCAGGTGCCACAAGCACCGCCCCCGCCGTCCACCCGTAGATCTTTCAGACTTCGAGAGAGAAACACAGACTCATGGCGAACTACACCGCCGCTGACGTCAAGAAGCTCCGCGAGCTGACCGGCGCCGGCATGATGGACTGCAAGAAGGCGCTCGACGAGGCCGACGGCAACGTCGACAAGGCCGTCGAGGCGCTCCGTATCAAGGGCCAGAAGGGCGTCGCCAAGCGCGAGGGCCGCTCTGCCGAGAACGGTGCCGTCGTCTCCGTCATCTCCGACGACCAGGCGTCCGGTGTTCTGCTGGAGCTGAAGTGCGAGACGGACTTCGTCGCCAAGGGTGAGAAGTTCCAGAGCGTCGCGAACACCCTCGCCGCGCACGTCGCCGCCACCTCCCCGGCCGACCTCGAGGCGCTGCTCGCGTCCGAGATCGAGGCCGGCAAGACCGTCCAGGCGTACGTCGACGAGGCCAACGCCAACCTCGGCGAGAAGATCGTCCTGGACCGCTTCGCGCAGTTCTCCGGTGCGTACGTCTCCGCGTACATGCACCGCACCATGCCCGACCTGCCGCCGCAGATCGGTGTTCTGGTCGAGCTGGACAAGGCCGACGCCGACCTGGCCAAGGGCATTGCGCAGCACATCGCCGCGTTCGCCCCGAAGTACCTGTCCCGCGAGGACGTCCCGGCCGAGGTCGTCGAGGCCGAGCGTCGCGTCGCCGAGGAGACCACGCGCGCCGAGGGCAAGCCCGAGGCCGCGCTCCCGAAGATCGTCGAGGGTCGCGTCAACGGCTTCTTCAAGGAGGCCACCCTCCTCGGCCAGCCCTACGCGCTGGACAACAAGAAGTCCGTTCAGAAGGTCCTGGACGAGGCCGGTGTCACCCTGAAGCGCTTCACGCGCATCAAGGTCGGCATCTGAGTCCGTCCGTGAACAACGCTGGACCCCGCGATAGGGTCTAGTGCAGTCGTCGGCCGCACTCATGCCGCACGACCGCAGATCTGACGAGGAGGCCATTGCCGCTGAGGGACACCAGACCCACCGGCAATGGCCTTCTTCGTATGTGCACGAGGAGAATCTCCATGAACAAGGGCGCGGACGCCGCCACAGGTGACCACAAGCGCGAGGACGGCAAGGTGGCAGGGCGCTTCATGCTGAAGCTGTCCGGAGAGGCATTCGCCGGCGGCGGGGGTCTCGGTGTCGACCCCGACGTCGTACACGCCATCGCCCGCGAAATCGCGGCGGTCGTCCGTGACGGCGCGGAAATCGCGGTCGTCATCGGCGGCGGCAACTTCTTCCGCGGTGCCGAGCTCCAGCAGCGCGGCATGGACCGGGCCCGTTCCGACTACATGGGCATGCTCGGCACGGTCATGAACTGCCTGGCCCTCCAGGACTTCCTGGAGAAGGAGGGCATCGACTCCCGCGTCCAGACCGCCATCACCATGGGGCAGGTCGCGGAGCCGTACATCCCGCTGCGTGCCGTGCGCCACCTGGAGAAGGGTCGCGTCGTCATCTTCGGCGCGGGCATGGGCATGCCGTACTTCTCCACCGACACCACTGCCGCCCAGCGCGCCCTGGAGATCGACGCAGAGGCACTTCTGATGGGCAAGAACGGGGTGGACGGGGTCTACGACTCCGACCCGAAGAGCAACCCCGACGCGGTGAAGTTCGACGCGCTCGAGTACAGCGAGGTTCTCGCCCGCGATCTCAAGGTCGCCGACGCCACCGCCATCACGCTCTGCCGCGACAACGAACTGCCGATCCTCGTCTTCGAGCTGACCGCCACCGGCAATATCGCCCGCGCGGTCAAGGGTGAGAAGATCGGCACACTCGTGAGTGACCGGAGCACCCGGGTCTGACGACCGGGGCACCTCCCCGGTGTACGACGGGGAGGTGCGGGCCGCCCGGGCATCCGCCGGGACCGGCCCGAAGGATGGACAACGGCCTGCCGGTCGGACACCGTGCAGGTGAGGACGCGACGCAGGACCCGCCCGGGCCCGAGCACGACGGGCCCACTCAAGACACGCAGGAGCACGTGGTGATCGAAGAAACCCTCCTCGAGGCCGAGGAGAAGATGGAGAAGGCCGTCGTCGTCGCGAAAGAGGACTTCGCCGCGATCCGTACCGGCCGCGCGCACCCGGCGATGTTCAACAAGATCGTCGCCGACTACTACGGCGCGCTGACCCCGATCAACCAGCTGGCCTCGTTCTCGGTGCCCGAGCCGCGCATGGCCGTCGTGACGCCCTTCGACAAGAGCGCGCTGCGCAACATCGAGCAGGCCATCCGCGACTCGGACCTTGGTGTCAACCCGAGCAACGACGGCAACATCATCCGGGTGACCTTCCCGGAGCTCACCGAGGAGCGCCGCCGCGACTACATCAAGGTCGCCAAGGGCAAGGCCGAGGACTCCAAGATCTCCATCCGCGCGGTGCGCCGCAAGGCCAAGGAGATCCTCGACAAGCTGGTCAAGGACAAGGAGTCGGGCGAGGACGAGGTTCGTCGCGCCGAGAAGGAGCTCGACGACACCACCGCGAAGTACGTCGCGCAGGTCGACGAGCTGCTGAAGCACAAGGAAGCCGAGCTGCTCGAAGTCTGATGAACGACTCTTCCTGGGGCGCCCCGCAGGGAGCCGGTCACTGGGGCGCGCCCGAGATGCGGGCCGCTCCGGCGGGTCCTGCTTACGATGTGCGTGTGCCGGACGTTCCCGACGCAGGTAGAGACGCTGACGACCGTGATGACCGGGACCAGGGGGCCGGACGCCTGAGCGGCGGCCCCCTGTTCCGTGACGAGATCCCGCAGGAGCCCATGTCCACCGCGCCGCCGCCCCCGCAGAAGAAACGTGCGGGCCGTGATCTGCGAGCTGCCATAGGGGTCGGTGTGGGGCTCGGCGCCGTCATCGTCGCCTCGCTCTTCATCGTGAAGGCCGTCTTCGTCGCCGTCATCGTCCTCGCCGTCGTAGTGGGCCTGTGGGAACTGACCTCCCGGCTCCAGGAGCGCAAGGGCATCAAGGCGCCGCTGATCCCGCTCGCGGTGGGCGGCGCGGCGATGGTGGTGGCCGGTTACGCGTGGGGCGCCGAAGGTGCCTGGATCGCGACGGCGCTGACCGCGCTGGCGGTGCTGGTCTGGCGGATGGCCCAGCCGCCGGAGGACTACCTCAGGGACGTCACGGCCGGGGTGTTCGCGGCGTTCTACGTGCCGTTCCTCGCCACTTTCGTCGCCATGCTCCTGACAGCCGATGACGGACCGCAGCGGGTGCTCACCTTCCTGCTGCTGACCGTGGTCAGCGACACGGGCGCGTACGCCGTCGGCTGGCGGTTCGGGAAGAACAAGCTCGCGCCGCGCATCAGCCCCGGAAAGACCCGGGAGGGCCTGTTCGGAGCCGTCGCCTTCGCGATGGTCGCCGGTGCGCTGTGCATGCAGTTCCTGATCGACGGCGGTTCCTGGTGGCAGGGACTCCTGCTCGGGCTCGCGGTCGCGGCCAGCGCCACCCTCGGCGACCTGGGCGAATCGATGATCAAGCGGGATCTCGGGATCAAGGACATGGGCACGCTGCTGCCGGGGCACGGCGGCATCATGGACCGGCTCGACTCGCTGCTGCCGACCGCTCCGGTGGTCTGGCTGCTGCTGGTGCTGTTCGTTGGCTCCGGCTGATCTCCACCCCCGCTGACCTGCGATTTCCTCGGTGAGGGCCCGCTGTCCACAGGACGGCGGGCCCTCACCGTTCTGTCTGCGACACTGGAAGAACCATGCCTAAGCCCGGAGAACTCACTTTCGTCGCGCCCCGCGGAGCCAAGAAGCCGCCGCGGCACCTCGCCGACCTCACGCCCGCCGAGCGCAAGGAGGCCGTCGCCGCGATCGGCGAGAAGCCGTTCCGCGCCCAGCAGCTCTCGCAGCACTACTTCGCGCGGTACACGCACGACCCGGCCGAGTGGACCAACATCCCCGCCGGGTCGCGGGACAAGCTCGCCGAGGCG
Organism: Streptomyces sp. NPDC056347; assembly: GCF_042262625.1. Lineage (NCBI taxonomy): Bacteria > Bacillati > Actinomycetota > Actinomycetes > Kitasatosporales > Streptomycetaceae > Streptomyces > Streptomyces sp. NPDC056347. The sequence goes on from NZ_JBHJQP010000067.1 coordinate 28,221, forward strand.
ATGTTCCCCGACCTGATGTCGGTGGTCCGCCACATCAGCTGTGACGACGACACCACCCGCAAGACGCTCTGGAAGCTGCACGACGGGACGCTCGTGGAGTCCGTCCTGATGCGCTACCCGGAGCGGGTGACGATGTGCATCTCCTCGCAGGCGGGCTGCGGGATGAACTGCCCGTTCTGTGCGACCGGGCAGGCCGGGCTGGACCGCAATCTGTCCACCGCCGAGATCGTCCACCAGATCGTCGACGGCATGCGGGCGCTGCGGGACGGGGAGGTTCCCGGCGGTCCGGCCAGGCTCTCCAACATCGTCTTCATGGGCATGGGCGAGCCGCTCGCCAACTACAACCGGGTGGTCGGCGCGATCCGTCGGCTGACCGATCCCGAGCCGGACGGACTGGGGCTCTCCCAGCGCGGGATCACCGTCTCCACCGTGGGCCTGGTGCCCGCGATGCTCCGGTTCGCCGACGAGGGCTTCAAATGCCGGCTCGCCGTCTCGCTGCACGCGCCGGACGACGAACTGCGCGACACCCTCGTCCCGGTCAACACCCGCTGGAAGGTGGCGGAGGTGCTGGACGCCGCCTGGGAGTACGCGGAGAAGTCCGGCCGCCGGATCTCCATCGAGTACGCCCTGATCCGCGACATCAACGACCAGGCGTGGCGCGGCGACCGGCTCGGCCGGCTGCTCAAGGGCAAGCGCGTGCACGTCAACCTGATTCCGCTGAATCCCACGCCCGGCTCCAAGTGGACCGCCTCGCGGCCCGAGGACGAGAAGGCCTTCGTCGAGGCGATCGCGGCCCACGGCGTCCCGGTGACCGTGCGCGACACCCGCGGCCAGGAGATCGACGGGGCCTGCGGGCAGCTGGCCGCGGCCGAGCGCTGAGCGCCTTCGGGCCGTGTCCGGGCCGATCGGGCGGACACGGCCGGAGCGGCGGGAACGGCCCGTGTAACCTGGGCCCGCAATCAACTTCATATTCCGACAGGGGAGCGCCACAGCGCTGAGAGTGCGGCACCGAGGACAGGTCGGCCGCAGACCCTCTGAACCTCGCCCGGGTCATTCCGGGTAGGAAGTTCGGTCATCAACTCATGCTGTTGCGCCCTGCCCGCTTCCCGCGGGCGGGGCCGCGTCTCTTCCTGGCCAAAACCCAGGAGGAATCCACAATGAGCACCACCCGCAGCACCAGACAGCTCGCGGCATCGGCCCTCGCCGCCGCGCTCGGCGTCACCGTACTCGCCGGATGCGGAAGCTCCGACGATTCGGCCACGGGCTCCGGCGGCACCAAGGGTTCCGGCTCCAAGACCGTGACCCTGGTCAGCCACGACTCCTTCAACGCCTCCAAGGAGGTCCTGAAGGAGTTCACGGAGGAGACCGGCTACACCGTCAAGGTACTGAAGAGCGGCGACGCGGGCGTCGCGCTCAATCAGGAGATCCTGACCAAGGGCTCGCCCCGGGGCGACGTCTTCTTCGGTGTCGACAACACCCTGCTCTCCCGCGCCCTCGACAGCGGGCTCTTCACCCCGTACGAGGCCAAGGGCGTGGACCGGGTCGCGAAGGAAACCCTGCTCGACGCCGAGCACCGGGTCACTCCGGTCGACACCGGTGACATCTGCGTCAACTACGACAAGAAGTACTTCGCCGACAAGAAGCTCGCACCGCCGAGCACCTTCGAGGACCTGGCGAAGCCCGCGTACAAGGACCTGCTGGTCACCGAGAACGCCGGGACCTCCTCGCCCGGCCTCGGCTTCCTGCTCGGCACGGTCGCCGCCTACGGGGAGAACGGCTACCAGGACTACTGGAAGAAGCTGAAGGCCAACGGCGTCAAGGTCGTCGACGGCTGGGAGCAGGCGTACAACGAGGAGTTCTCCGGTTCGGCGGGAGGCAAGAAGGCCAAGGCCGACCGGCCGCTCGTCGTCTCGTACGCCTCCAGCCCGCCCGTCGAGGTGCTGTACGCGAAGCCGCAGCCGGCCGAGGCCCCCACCGGGGTGGCCACCGGGACCTGCTTCCGCCAGATCGAGTTCGCCGGGCTGCTGGACGGGGCGGCGAACGAGAAGGGCGGCAAGGCCCTGCTGGACTTCCTGATCAGCAAGAAGTTCCAGGAGGACATGCCGCTCAACATGTTCGTGAACCCGGTCACCGGCGACGCGAAGCTGCCGCAGCTGTTCACCGAGTTCGGCGCCACGGTGGACCGGCCGAAGACCGTCGCCCCCGACCTGATCGCCAAGAACCGTGAGCAGTGGGTCCAGTCGTGGTCCTCGCTCGTCGTGAAGTAACGAAGACCGCGGGACACGGGCCGGGCGGCAGCGGTACGCGCCCGGCCCGCGGCCCCGCGCTGCGGCAGGGCGCGACGCGGTTCGGCCTGATGGCCGTGCCCGTCGCGTTCTTCGCGCTGTTCTTCGCCTACCCGGTCGCCGCGATCGTCGGCCGGGGCCTGAAGGCGGACGGCGTCTGGCAGTTCGGACGGCTCGGCGAGGTGCTGGCCCGGCCGGACATCCGCGAGGTCCTCTGGTTCACCTGCTGGCAGGCGCTCGCCTCGACCGCGCTGACCCTGCTGATCGCGCTGCCCGGCGCCTATGTCTTCGCCCGCTTCGACTTCCCCGGCAAACAACTGCTGCGGGCCGTCGTCACCGTGCCGTTCGTGCTGCCGACCGTGGTGGCGGGGACCGCCTTCCTGGCCCTGCTGGGACGCGGCGGATTCCTCGACGAACTCTGGGGCGTACGGCTCGACACCACCGTCTGGGCGATCCTGCTCGCCCATGTCTTCTTCAACTACGCGGTGGTCGTCCGCACGGTCGGCGGGCTGTGGGCCCAGCTCGACCCCCGGCAGGAGGAGGCCGCCAGGGTGCTGGGCGCCGGACGGTTCGCCGCCTGGCGGCGGGTCACCCTCCCGGCGCTCGCCCCCGCGGTGGCCGCCGCCGCGCTGATGGTCTTCCTCTTCACCTTCACCTCCTTCGGGGTCGTGCAGATCCTCGGCGGCCCCGGCTTCGCCACGCTGGAGGTGGAGATCTACCGGCAGACCGCGCAGCTGCTCGCCCTGCCGACCGCCGCCGTGCTGACCCTGGTGCAGTTCGCCGCGGTCGGCGCGATCCTCGCCGTGCACGCGTGGACCGTACGGCGCAGGGAGACCGCGCTGCGGCTGGTCGACCCGGCGCGCACGGCGCACGGGCCGCGCGGCGCCGGCCAGTGGGCGCTGCTGGGCGGGGTGCTGCTGACCGTGCTGCTGCTGATCCTGCTGCCGCTCGGGGTGCTCGTGGAGCGCTCCGTGAACACCGGGGACGGCCATGGGCTCGACTACTACCGGGCGCTGGGCTCGGCGGACGCGAGCGGCGGCACGTTCCTGGTCGCGCCGCTCGAAGCGGTCGCCAACTCCCTCGAGTACGCGCTGGTCGCCACGCTCATCGCGCTGGTGATCGGCGGACTCGCCGCCGCCGCGCTGACCCGGCGGGCGGGCCGGCTGGCCCGCGGCTTCGACGCGCTGCTGATGCTGCCGCTCGGGGTGTCCGCGGTCACGGTCGGCTTCGGCTTCCTGATCACCCTGGACAAGCCTCCGCTGGATCTGCGTACCTCCTGGATCCTGGTGCCGCTCGCCCAGGCGCTGGTCGGGGTGCCCTTCGTCGTACGGACCATGCTGCCGGTGCTGCGCGCCGTGGACGGGCGGCTGCGGGAGGCGGCGGCGGTGCTCGGGGCCTCGCCGCTGCGGGCCTGGCGGGAGGTGGACCTGCCGCTGGTGCGGCGGGCGCTGCTGGTCGCGGCCGGTTTCGCCTTCGCCGTCTCGCTCGGCGAGTTCGGGGCGACGGTGTTCATCGCACGGCCCGACCGTCCGACGCTGCCGGTCGCCGTGGCCCGGCTGCTGGGGCGGGCCGGGGAGCTGAACTACGGCCAGGCGATGGCGCTCAGCACCATCCTGATGGTGGTCTGCGCCGTCTCACTGCTGCTGCTCGAACGGATCCGCACGGACCGGACCGGGGAGTTCTAGAGATGTCCGGGGAGTTCTGGAAATGCTGACACTGGAATCGGCCACCGTCCGCTTCGGCGAGCGGGCGGCACTGGACGCGGTGGACCTGGCGGTCGCCGAGCACGAGATCGTCACCGTGCTCGGACCGAGCGGAAGCGGCAAGTCCACCCTGCTGCGGGTGGTTGCCGGACTCCAGCCCACGGACGGCGGCCGGGTCCTGCTGGACGGTACGGACCAGGCCGGGGTGCCGGTGCACCGCCGCGGCCTCGGCCTGATGTTCCAGGACCATCAGCTCTTCCCGCACCGCGACGTCGGCGCCAACGTCGCCTTCGGCCTGCGGATGCGCGGGGTCTCCCGCCGCGACCAGGAACGCCGGGTCGGCGAACTCCTCGATCTGGTGGGCCTGCCCGGGGCCGAGCGGCGCGCGGTCGCCACGCTCTCCGGCGGCGAGCAGCAGCGCGTCGCGCTCGCCCGGGCCCTCGCGCCGAGCCCCAAGCTGCTGATGCTGGACGAGCCGCTGGGCCAGCTCGACCGGGGGCTGCGCGAGCGGCTCGTCGTCGAACTGCGCGCGCTCTTCCGGAAGCTGGGTACAACGGTGCTCGCCGTCACGCACGACCAGGGCGAGGCGTTCGCGCTGTCCGACCGGATGGTGGTGATGAGCGAGGGCCGGATAGCCCAGGTCGGCACCGGGCTGGAGATGTGGCGGCGGCCGGCCTCCGCCTTCGTCGCCCGCTTCCTCGGCTTCGACAACGTGGTCGGGGCGACGGTGACCGGTGGGGTCGCCGACACGGTGTGGGGCAAGGTGCCGGTGCCGGAGGGCTCGGCGCAGGGGGCCTGTGAGCTGCTGGTACGGCCGGCCGGGGTCCGGATCGGCGGACCGGGGCAGGGGCTGCGCTGCGTGGCCGGGGGGCGGACCTTCCGGGGCAGCCGGGTCATGGTGCGGCTGATGCCGCCGAGCGGCCCGGAGCTGGAGGCGGAGTGCGCGCCCCGGGACGCCCCCGAGGAGGGAGCGGCGGTCGGGGTCGGCTTCGACGCGGCGGAGGTCGTCGTCCTGCCGCCCGCCCGCTGATCCGGCCCGCCGGGCCGTGCGGGGCGGGCTCAGGCCGCCAGCGGCAGGGCGGCCAGCTCCGCGACCAGCCAGGTCAGCGGGGCGAAGACCAGGAGCAGAGCGGTGGCGCGCAGCACGGTCGCGGCCCGCAGCGCCGACGCGGGGGCCCCGAGCCGCAGCAGCGCACGCGCCGTGCGCGCCCGGTCCTGCCTGGCCTCCAGGGCCGAGGTCAGCAGCGTCGCCGTCGTACAGCCGAGCACCAGCACCCCGCCCAGTGCCGTCAGCGGGCCGAGCGGGTGCGCCCCGGCCCCGTACAGCGCGTATCCGGCGACCGTGGCGGCGAGCACCGCGCACACCACGCCGAGCGGCCGGCCGATCCGGCGTGCCTCGTCCATCAGCACCCGGCCCGCGAGCAGGCGTACGGCGCCGGGGCGCACCGCCTGGAGCAGCCGGCCGCACAGATGGGCCAGGCCCGGTCCCGCCATGGCCAGCCCGACCGCCGCCAGCGTCCACCCCGCCAGCACCCCGGCGGGGGTGGCCTCGAGGCGGCCGGGCAGCGGGAGCAGGCTGCGCCCGCCGCTGCGGCTCATGTACGCCTCGACGGCGAGACCGAGCGCGGCCAGTGCCACGCCCCACGGCAGCCCCGTCGGGGGCGCCGCCGGAGCGGACGGTTCTGGTTCGGTCAGTACGTCCGGGTCGGCGGCCTCCGGGACGGCCGGTGCCGGGGTCCGCTCGGCGCGCAGCGCGTACGCGCTCAGTCCGGCCGCGGTCACCGGGACCAGGGCCAGCAGCATCAGCGCGGCGGCGAGCGGCAGCGGGGCACCGGCGCCGAGCAGCCCGGCGGCCGCACCGTCGAACGGCAGCCCGGACAGATCGCCGCGCAGATGCAGGAAGAGCAGCAGCGCCACCGTGGAACCGAGGGTGCAGGAGACGGCGGTGGAGACCGCGCCGAGGACGGCGAGCCGGGCCGGGCCGAGGCCCACGGCGGAGAGCCCGGTCCGGGGCCGGGTGCTCGGGTCCGTACGGGCCACCGCGACGGCGAACTGCACGGTGGCGGCGAGCGGCACCAGGCACCACAGCAGGCGTGGCACCGCCGCACCGGCGTGCGCCGGGTGCGCGGCGGCGTTGCTCAGCGCGCACAGCAGCAGGAAGCCGACCCCGGCGGAGGCGGCGGCGACCAGCAGGCGCCGCAGCAGGACCAGCGGATGGGAGCCCCGGGCTAGACGGAGAGCGAGCACGCCGACCGGCCTTCGGTGTCGGATGTGGCGGGCAGGGCGACGGTGGCGACGCGGCGGCCGTCCAGCAGTGGGACGGTGCGGTCGGCGAGGGCGGCGATCTCCGCGTCGTGGGTGGCCAGCACGATCGTGATGCCGTGCGAGCGGGCCGCGCTGGTGAGGGTGCGCAAGACGTGGGTGCGGTCGTCGCGGTGCAGGGTCGCGGTGGGCTCGTCGGCGAAGATCACGGTGGGGGCGCCGGCCAGGGCGCGGGCCACGGCGATCCGCTGGCGCTGTCCCTGGAGCAGGGTGTGCGGCCGCTGCCGGGCGCAGCCGCCGATGTCGAGGCGCTCCAGCCACTCCAGGGCGGACTTCTTGGCCTCGCGGCGCGGGGTACCGCGCAGCAGCAGCGGGAGGGCGGTGTTCTCCCAGGTGTTCAGCTCGGGCACCAGCTGGGGTTCGGGGGCGATCCAGCCGAACCGGTCACGGCGCAGCCGTTCACGCAGCCGGGGACCCATGGTGTGGACGGGCACGCTGTTGAACCACACCTCACCCTGTTCGGGCACCAGCTGACCGGACAGACAGTGCAGCAGGGTGGTCTTTCCGCAGCCCCGTGGGCCGGTCACGGCGAGGATCTCGCCGTCGCGGACCCCTACGGAGACGCCGCCGAGGGCAGGCGATCCGTTGTGGGAGTGGTGCAGGGAACGCGCCCAGATCACATCGTTGTCCGGCGGGGCCACCATGGCGTACACCTCGGTTCAGATCGAAATTCCCGTCCCTCGTACGGGGGAACGAAAACAAGGCCGATCGGTCACCGGCACGTTAAGGATTCGAACCGCGGTGAGCACACAGCACAGGCCCGGACGCGTCCCTTCCCACTCGATCGGACGCATCCGGGCCTTGCGGACCGTGCGGGGCGACGGCCGTCCGATCCGTGGTCGGGCGGCCGTCGCGGGGCCGGCTACAGCTTGGTCCACGCCTCCGTGAGGACCTTGCGCAGGATGCCCTCGATCTCGTCGAACGTCGACTGGTCGGAGATCAGCGGCGGCGCGAGCTGGACGACCGGGTCGCCACGGTCGTCGGCCCGGCAGTACAGACCGTTCTCGTACAGCGCCTTGGAGAGGAAGCCGTACAGGACGCGCTCGGTCTCCTCGTCGGTGAAGGTCTCCTTGGTGGCCTTGTCCTTCACCAGCTCGATGCCGTAGAAGAAGCCGTTGCCGCGGACGTCGCCGACGATCGGCAGGTCGAGGAGCTTCTGCAGCGTCGTGAAGAAGGCGTTCTCGTTGTCCAGCACGTGCTGGTTGAGGCCCTCGCGCTCGAAGATGTCGAGGTTGGCAAGGCCGACCGCCGCGGAGACCGGGTGGCCACCGAAGGTGTAGCCGTGCAGGAAGGTGTTGCCACCCTCGTAGAACGGCGCGGCGACGCGGTCCGAGACGATGCAGGCACCGATGGGGGAGTAGCCCGAGGTCATGCCCTTGGCGCAGGTGATCATGTCCGGCACGTAGCCGAACTTGTCACAGGCGAACATCGTGCCGAGGCGGCCGAAGGCGCAGATGACCTCGTCGGAGACGAGCAGTACGTCGTACTTGTCGCAGATCTCGCGGACCCGCTGGAAGTATCCGGGCGGCGGCGGGAAGCAGCCACCGGCGTTCTGCACCGGCTCCAGGAAGACCGCGGCGACGGTCTCCGGGCCCTCGAAGAGGATCTCCTGCTCGATCTGGTCGGCGGCCCAGCGGCCGAAGGCCTCGGGGTCGTCGCCGTGGATCGGGGCGCGGTAGATGTTGGTGTTCGGCACCTTGTGGGCACCGGGGACCAGCGGCTCGAAGGGGGCCTTCAGGGCCGGCAGGCCGGTGATGGACAGGGCGCCCTGCGGGGTGCCGTGGTAGGCGACCGCGCGGGAGATGACCTTGTACTTGGTCGGCTTGCCCTGGAGCTTGAAGTACTGCTTGGCCAGCTTCCAGGCCGTCTCCACGGCCTCGCCGCCACCGGTGGTGAAGAAGACCTTGTTGAGGTCGCCCGGCGCGTAGTCGGCCAGACGCTCGGCCAGCTCGACGGCCTTCGGGTGGGCGTAGGACCACACCGGGAAGAAGGCCAGCTCCTGGCCCTGCTTGTACGCCGTCTCGGCGAGCTCGTGACGGCCGTGACCGGCGTTGACCACGAACAGGCCGGACAGGCCGTCCAGGTAGCGCTTGCCCTGGTCGTCGTAGATGTAGGTGCCCTCACCACGGACGATGGTGGGAACGGGCGCGGTCTCGTAGTCCGACATGCGGGTGAAGTGCATCCACAGGTGGTCGTACGCGGTTCGGCTGAGGTCCTTGCTCACGGCTATCGGGTTCCCCACATATAGGTCTGCTTCTTGAGCTTCAGGTAAACAAAGCTCTCGGTGGAGCGCACACCGGGGAGGGCCCGGATGCGTTTGTTGATCGTGTCCAGCAGGTGGTCGTCGTCCTCGCAGACGATCTCCACCATCAGGTCGAAGGAGCCCGCGGTCATCACCACGTACTCGCACTCGGCCATGGCCGAGAGTGCCTCGGCGACGGGGTCGAGGTCGCCCTCGACATTGATGCCGACCATCGCCTGCCGCCGGAACCCCACGGTGAGGGGATCGGTGACGGCGACGATCTGCATCACGCCCTGATCCAGCAGCTTCTGGACGCGCTGCCGCACGGCTGCCTCGGAAAGGCCGACGGCCTTGCCGATGGCGGCGTACGGACGGCGCCCGTCCTCCTGGAGCTGCTCGATGATTGCGAGAGAGACGGCATCGACCGTTGGTGACGATCCGTTCCCGGTCCTGGAGTCTGCGCTGCGACTGGCCACGCATCCACTGTGCACGGGACTCGTCTGTCTGGCAACCCCAGATCGATGAAATCCGTTGTTTGGGGGTCCACATCTCACTGAATCCGAAGTTCACGGCGGGTGGGCATGTCGAAAGCGACACCCGAACGACTACGCTGGGCTTCTCACCCATTGACGTGTGACAGGAGGGGTGGTTGTGACCACCGAGGTGCGCCGTCTGCGCAACTACATCAACGGAGAATTCCGCGACGCCGCTGACGGGCGGACCATCGACGTGGTCAACCCGGTGACGGAAGAGGTCTACGCGACCTCGCCGCTCTCCGGCCAGGCCGATGTCGACGCCGCGATGGACGCCGCCGCGGCCGCTTTCCCCGCCTGGCGCGACGCCACGCCCGCCGAGCGTCAGAAGGCCCTGCTGAAGATCGCGGACGCCTTCGAGGAGCGCGCCGAGGACCTGGTCGCCGCCGAGTCGGAGAACACCGGCAAGCCGATCGAGCTCACCCGCGTCGAAGAGGTCCCCCCGATGGTGGACCAGATCCGCTTCTTCGCGGGTGCCGCGCGGCTCCTCGAAGGCCGCTCGGCCGGTGAGTACATGGAGGGCCTGACCTCCATCGTCCGGCGCGAGCCGGTCGGTGTCTGCGCGCAGGTCGCGCCGTGGAACTACCCGATGATGATGGCCGTGTGGAAGTTCGCCCCGGCGCTCGCCGCGGGCAACACCGTCGTCATCAAGCCGTCCGACACCACCCCGGCGTCGACGGTGCTGATCGCCGAGATCATCGGCCAGATCCTGCCCAAGGGCGTCTTCAACGTCATCTGCGGCGACCGGGACACCGGCCGCGCGATGGTCGAGCACCGGACTCCGGCGATGGCCTCCATCACCGGCTCGGTACGGGCGGGCATGCAGGTCGCCGAGTCCGCCGCCAAGGACGTCAAGCGGGTCCACCTGGAGCTCGGCGGCAAGGCGCCGGTCGTCGTGTTCGAGGACGCCGACATCGCCACGGCCGTCGAGGGCATCGCCGGCGCGGGCTACTTCAACGCGGGTCAGGACTGCACCGCCGCGACCCGGGTCCTGGTCCACGAGTCCATCCACGACGAGTTCGTCGCGGAGCTCGCCAAGGCCGCCGCCGACACCAAGACCGGACTGCCGGACGACGAGGACGTGGCCTACGGGCCGCTCAACAACGCCAACCAGCTGAAGCAGGTCAGCGGCTTCATCGAGCGGCTGCCGGCCCACGCCAAGGTCGAGGCGGGCGGTCACCGGGTCGGCGAGAAGGGCTACTTCTACGCCGCGACGGTCGTCTCCGGCCTCAAGCAGGACGACGAGATCATCCAGAACGAGGTCTTCGGCCCGGTCATCACCGTCCAGAAGTTCACGGACGAGGCCCAGGCCGTGGAGTACGCCAACGGCGTCGAGTACGCCCTGGCCTCCTCGGTGTGGACCAAGGACCACGCCCGCGCCATGCGGATGTCCAAGAACCTCGACTTCGGCTGCGTGTGGATCAACACCCACATCCCGCTCGTCGCCGAGATGCCGCACGGCGGCTTCAAGAAGTCCGGCTACGGCAAGGACCTCTCCGCCTACGGCTTCGAGGACTACACCCGCATCAAGCACGTCATGACCTCGCTCGACGGCTGACGAGCGGACAGCCGGCGAACCCCGTCGGCAAGCAGGCAAGCAGGTCACGGCCCCGGGCACCCGCCCGGGGC
>NZ_JBHJQP010000068.1:0-37638 GCF_042262625.1 Streptomyces sp. NPDC056347
GACCGGCCCGACCGACCTCGGACCGGTCCCGGAGCCCCGGGGCGGGGCCTACTGCGCGCGGTCGAAGCCGACGGCGCTGTAGGCACGCAGCTTCGAGAGCCGGTGCGTGGAGTCGATCCTGCGGATGGTGCCGGACTTGGAGCGCATCACGATGGACTCGGTGGTGGCCGTCTCCGCGCGGTAGCGCACCCCGCGCATCAGCTCGCCGTCCGTGATGCCGGTCGCGGCGAAGAACACGTTGTCGCCGCTGACCAGGTCGTTGGTGGACAGCACCCGGTCCAGGTCGTGCCCGGCGTCCAGGGCGCGCTGCCGCTCGGCCTCGTCCTTCGGCCAGAGCTTGCCCTGGATGACGCCGCCGAGACACTTTATGGCGCAGGCCGAGATGATGCCCTCGGGCGTGCCGCCGATGCCCATCAGCAGGTCGACGCCGGTGCCCTCGCGGGCGGCCATGATCGAGCCCGCGACGTCGCCGTCGGAGATGAACTTGATCCGGGCGCCGGTCTCGCGGATCTCCTTGACGATGCCCTCGTGGCGCGGGCGGTCGAGCACGACGACCGTGACGTCCTCGGGGGCGGAGTTCTTCGCCCGGGCGACCCGGCGGATGTTCACCGAGACGGGGGCGTCGATGTCGACGAACTCGGCGGCCTCGGGACCAGTGACCAGCTTGTCCATGTAGAAGACGGCCGACGGGTCGAACATGGCGCCGCGGTCGGCGGCCGCCAGTACGGCGATCGCGTTCGGCATGCCCTTGGCGTTCAGGGTGGTGCCGTCGATCGGGTCGACGGCGATGTCGACCTCGGGGCCGGTGCCGTCGCCGACGCGCTCGCCGTTGAACAGCATGGGGGCTTCGTCCTTCTCGCCCTCGCCGATGACGACGACGCCGTTCATCGAGACGGTGGAGACGAGGGCCCGCATGGCCTTCACGGCGGCGCCGTCCGCGCCGATCTTGTCGCCGCGGCCCACCCAGCGCCCGGCCGCCATGGCGGCGGCCTCGGTGACCCGGACCAGCTCGAGGGCAAGGTTGCGGTCGGGGGCCTCCGGGGAGACCTCCAGCGGGGACGGCAGATGATGCTCGGACATCGGAGCGCACCTTTCTGTACGGCGACGACCGGAAGAGGGTGCTGTGACTCTATCGCCAGGTCGACAAAATGAGCAGACCGGGTCACTTTTGAGCGGCTGCGGTCGGCGGCCGCCCCCGGGCCGGGTCCGCCGGCCGCAATGCGACCATGGACCCGTGGCTAGCAAGCGAGGCAAGCAGACGGTGCGGGACATGTTCCTGTCGATGGCGGTCATCACCGCCGTCGCGGGGAGTGTTTACATCTTCATTCCGCAGGACAAGAACGCCAACCCGGTCCCGACCGTCGACTACCGGGTGGAGCTCCTGACGGCCCGGCGCGCCGCGCCGTACCCGGTGGCCGCCCCGGACGGTCTGGCGGGCGGCTGGAAGGCCACCTCGGTCAGCTACGACCGCAAGGCGGACAACAGCTGGCACCTGGGCTTCCTCGACCCGGACGGCAAGTACGTCGCGGTGGAGCAGTCCACCTCCGCAGCGGAGAAGTACGTCACCGAGGTCAGCCAGAAGGCCGCGAACACCGGCCGCACGCGGCAGGTCGCGGGCGAGGCCTGGCAGCACTGGAAGGGCGACAAGTACGACGCCCTCGTGCGCCACGACAAGGGTTCGACCACGGTGGTCACGGGCTCGGCGTCGACGGATCGGCTGGCGGAGATGGCCGCCGCGCTCAAGTCCTCCTGACGCCCGCGGCCCGCCGGGGGCCACGGACCACGGACGCACGCGAGAGGCCCTGGAGCGGTGGACGCTCCAGGGCCTCGCTGCCGCGCGCGGCGCGGCGGGGTGGATCAGACGGTCGTGACGACCTCGTCGTAGGCGAGGCGCGGCAGACGCGGGAACCAGGCGTCCTCGCCCGGCTTGCCGATGTTGACGACCATCAGCAGGCTGTGGTCGCCGTCCAGGAACTCCTTCTCGATGCCCGCGGCGTCGAAGCCGGTCATCGGGCCGGCGGCCAGGCCGGCGGCGCGGACGCCGATGATGAAGTACGCGGCCTGCAGGGCGCCGTTCAGGGCGGCGGCCGACTCGCGGACCGGGCGCTCGGAGAAGAACGCGTCCTTGGCCTGCGGGAAGTGCGGCAGCAGGGCCGGGAGCTCCTCGTGGAACTCGTTGTCGGTGGCCAGGATCGCGACCAGCGGGGCGGTCGACGTCTTGCCCTGGTTGCCCTCGGACATGTGGTTCACCAGGCGGGCGCGGGCATCGTCGGAGCGGACCAGGACGACGCGCAGCGGCGACTGGTTGAACGCGGTGGGCCCGAACTTGACCAGGTCGTAGATCGCCTGGACCTGCTCGTCCGTCACGGGCTCGTCGGAGAAGGTGTTGGCGGTGCGGGCCTCGCGGAAGAGGAGGTCCTGGGCGGCGGGGTCGAGGGCGAGGGGCATGGGGCGTTCTACCTTCCGGCTGTACACGGGAGATCGGGCAACCCGGTCACGCTAACCGAGAGATAGGTTAATTTTCAACTAAAGGTGGAGCGGAGTGATCCGCCCCACAGGGCCGTACGGGTTCAGCTGCCGTCGGCGCCCTCGTCCTTCTCGTCCTCCCGTCCTTCGGCCGCCGGGCCCGCGAGGGCCGCGTCCAGCCGTGCGCGGGCGCCCTCCAGCCAGTGCCGGCACACCTTCGCCAGCTCCTCGCCGCGCTCCCAGAGCGCCAGCGAATCCTCCAGCGTCGTGCCGCCCGCCTCCAGGCGGCGTACCACCTCGATCAGCTCGTCACGGGCCTGCTCGTAGCCGAGCGTGCCCGTGGCACCGGCCGCCGTAGCCGCGTCGTCCGTCATGCGTTCCACCCTGTGTTCCGGTCCTTCTCGAAGTGTTCGGTGTGTTCGGTGTGCTCGGTGCGTTTGGCGCGCTCGGTGTGTCCCGGCCGCCTGGGACCGGCGGCCCCGCCCGCCGTCACTCGCTCACCCGCACGGCGAACTCGCCGCCCGAGACGCGCGCCCGGAGCACGTCGCCGGGCGCCCCGGCCTCCCCGGGCTCCCGCACCACATGGCCGTCGGCTCGCTGGAGCACCGCGTAACCGCGCTCCAGCGTCGCCGCCGGGGACAGCGCGACCACCCGCGCCCGGGTGTGGGCCAGCTCCGAATCCGCCCGGTCCAGCAGATGGCCCAGCACCCGGCGGCTCCGCCCGGCCAGCGCGTCGAGCTCCGCCGCCCGCTCGTCCACCATCCGCTGCGGATGCTCCATCGAGGGCCGGGCCAGCGCGTGCGCCAGTCCCCGCTCCTCGCGGTCCAGCAGCCCGCGCACCGAGCGCAGCGCCCGCTCGCGCAGCTGCCGCACCCGGTCCAGTTCCTCGCCCACGTCCGGCACGATCTTCTTCGCCGCGTCGGTCGGTGTGGAGGCACGTACGTCCGCGACGAGGTCGAGCAGCGGGGAGTCGGGCTCATGGCCGATCGCCGACACCACCGGCGTACGGCACTCGGCCACCGCCCGGACCAGCTCCTCGTCCGAGAACGGCAGCAGGTCCTCCACACTGCCGCCACCGCGCGCCACCACGATCACATCGACCTCGTCCAGCCCGTCCAGCTCGCGCACCGCCCGGACCACCTGGCTCACCGCGTGCACCCCTTGCACCGCCGTGTTGCGGACCTCGAAGCGGACCGCGGGCCAGCGCCGCCGGGCGTTCTCCAGCACGTCGCGCTCGGCCGCCGACGCCCGCCCGCAGACCAGGCCGATCAGCTGCGGCAGAAAGGGCAGCGGCTTCTTCCGGCCGGCCGCGAAGAGCCCCTCCGCGGCCAGCGACTTCCGCAGCCGCTCCAGACGGACCAGCAGTTCGCCGATGCCGACCGGCCGTATCTCCGTGGCCCGCAGGGACAGCTGGCCGCGCGGCGCGTACCACTCCGGCTTGGCCAGGACGACGACCCGCGCCCCCTCCGACACCACGTCCGCGATCCGGTCGAAGACCTGGCGGAAGCACGTCACGCTCACCGAGATGTCCTGCGAGGGGTCGCGCAGCGTCAGGAACACCACCCCGGCGCCCGGCCGCCGCGAGAGCTGGGTGATCTGCCCCTCGACCCAGACCGCGCCGAGCCGGTCGATCCAGCCGCCGATGAGCCGCGACACATCACCTACGGGCAGCGGAGCATCCGCCGACGTGTGGAGAGCCATGCGGGCGAGCGTATCCGCCCCCACCGACAACCGGCCGCCCCCGCCACCCCTGCCACGCCGCCCGGCCGCGCTGTCGCCTCCGCGCGGAGCCCCGTGCCCGGCGGGCCCGCACGCCGTCCGGCCCCGTCACGGCCCCGCACCGTGCCCGTACCGCCGGGCTCCCGCCCCGCACCGTGCCCGTACCGCCGGGCTCCCCGCCCGCACTGCCCCCACTGCCCGCCCCCGCTCAGAGCTCCGCGCCCCGCCGCCCCCGTTGTGCCGCCAGCACCACCAGCCCCACCGCGAACCAGCACGCCCCCACCACCTGGGCACTCCCGGTCGCCTCCACGATTACCGCGATCAGCACCCCCGCCCCCACCACCGGCACCAGCACATGCCGCCACCAGCTCGGCGGCCCCGCCATCCGGCGTACGACGAACCAGCCGACCACCGACGCGTGCAGCAGCACGAACGCGGTCAGCGCACCGATGTCGACGACCGACACCAGATGGTCCAGCCCGTCGGCCCGCCGGGCCGCCCACACCGCGGCGACCAGCGTCACCACCGCCGCCAGCAGGATCGCGAGCCGCGGCACCCCCGACCCCGCGTCCACCTTCGCCAGCACCCGGGGCAGCCGCCGCTCCCTGGCCATCGCGAACAGCAGCCGCCCCGCGGCCGCCTGCCCGGCCAGCGCCGCGAACGCCGCCCCGATCGCCTTGCTCACCGCCACCAGATCGTGCAGCCAGCCCCCGACCGACACGTCCACCGTGTCGTAGAACGCCGAACCCTGAGCGGCCGGATCGGCGGCCAGCTCCGCCGAGGTCATCGGTTCGAGCAGCGCCGCCAGATACGCCTGCGCCACGAACAGCACACCCGCCAGCACCAGGCAGAACAGCAACGCCCGCGCCACCTTCGCCGACCCCCCGGACACCTCCTCCGCGAACGTCGCGATCGCGTCGAATCCCAGATACGACAGCACGGCCACCGACACCGCCCCCAGCACCGCCGACGCGGAGAACCCGGAATCACCGGTGAACGGCGACAGCCAGCCCCGCTGCGCCCCGTCCCGTACGAGCACCACCCCCGCCGACACCAGGAACACCGCCAGCACCGCGATCTCCATCGCCAGTACCGCGAAGCCGACCCGTGCGGCGGCCCGCACCCCCCGCAGATTGAGCAGCGTGGTGACGACGACGGCCAGCGCCGTCCACACCCACCGCGACACCGACGGCACCAGCGCGTTCAGCGCGATCCCGGAGAAGAGGTACGCGACCGCGGGGATCAGCAGGTAGTCCAGCATCGCCATCCACCCGGCGACGAACCCCGGCCCCTCGCCGAGCCCCTTGCGCGCGTACGCGAAGACGGACCCCGCCAGCGGGACCACCCGCACCATCTGGGCGTAACTGAACGCGGTGAACGCCATCACCGCCGTCGCCGCGGCGTACACCAGCGCCACCGCGCCGTCGGACTTCGCGTCGAGCGTGCCGAACACCCCGACCGGCGCCATCGGCGCGATGAACAGCAGCCCGTAGACCACCAGGTCCCGGAACCCGAGCGTCCGCCGCAGCCGCCCGCCCTCCTGATGCGCCCCCGTACCCCCGTCGTCGTCCCCGGTGGCGTTGCCGGACATGGGACCTCCTGGATCACGTACGGATCAGCGAGTGGATCAAGGACCAGTCTCGCCACCCGGCCGATCCTCCGCGCGTCCGACGCGGCCTTACGATGGTCGGCATGACTGCTACGACACCTCGCCGCGTCCTGCTCGCCGCTCCCCGTGGCTACTGCGCGGGGGTGGACCGTGCCGTGATCGCCGTGGAGAAAGCCCTGGAGCAGTACGGCGCTCCGGTGTACGTACGCCACGAGATCGTCCACAACAAGTACGTGGTGCAGACCCTGGAGAAGAAGGGTGCGATCTTCGTCGAGGAGACGGCGGAGGTGCCCGAGGGCTCGATCGTGATGTTCTCCGCGCACGGCGTCGCCCCGACCGTGCACCAGGAGGCGGCCGAGCGGAAGCTCGCCACGATCGACGCGACCTGCCCGCTGGTCACCAAGGTCCACAAGGAAGCCGTCCGCTTCGCGCAGGAGGACTTCGACATCCTGCTGATCGGCCACGAGGGCCACGAGGAGGTCATCGGCACCTCCGGCGAGGCCCCCGAGCACATCACGCTGGTCGACGGCCCCGAGGACGTCGCCGGTGTCGAGGTCCGCGACCCGTCCAAGGTCGTCTGGCTCTCCCAGACCACGCTCTCCGTCGACGAGACGATGGAGACGGTCGGCGCGCTCAAGGAGAAGTTCCCGCTCCTGGTCTCGCCGCCCAGCGACGACATCTGCTACGCCACGCAGAACCGCCAGATCGCGGTGAAGCAGATGGGCGAGGACGCCGATCTGGTGATCGTCGTCGGCTCCAGGAACTCCTCCAACTCGGTCCGTCTGGTCGAGGTCGCCCTCGGCGCCGGGGCGAACGACGCCCACCTGGTCGACTTCGCCGAGGAGATCGACGAGGCGTGGCTGGAGGGGGTCTCCACGGTCGGCGTCACCTCCGGCGCCTCCGTCCCCGAGGTGCTGGTCGACGGCGTGCTGGCCTGGCTGGCCGAGCGCGGTTTCGAGGACGTGGAGATCGTGAAGGCGGCCGAGGAGTCCATCGTCTTCTCGCTGCCCAAGGAGCTCCGCCGCGACCTGCGCGCCGAGGCCGCCGCCCTCTCGGAGAAGTAGAGCCGCGGCGGGCGGGGCCCCGCGACTGTCCCGTTTCCGGGGAGTGCGCGGGGCCGCCTGCCCGTACCGTGGACCGTATGCAGATCTTCGGCGTGGACATCGGCGGATCCGGGATCAAGGGCGCACCCGTGGACCTGGACCGCGGAGACCTGGCGCAGGAGCGCCACAAGGTACTGACACCGCAGCCGGCCACCCCTAAGGACGTGGTCGAGTGCGTGGCCGAGGTCGTCGGCCACTTCGACTGGTCGGGCCCCGTCGGCATCACCTTCCCGGGCGTCGTCACCGGCGGGGTCACCCGTACCGCCGCCAACGTCGACAAGGGCTGGATCGACGCGGACGCCCGCGGCCTGATCGGTGACCGGCTCGGCCTCCCGGTCACCGTGCTGAACGACGCCGACGCGGCGGGCGTCGCCGAGATGACCTTCGGCGCGGGCCGCGACCGCAAGGGCACCGTGATCATGCTGACGCTCGGCACGGGCATCGGCAGCGCTCTCTTCGTCGACGGCCGCCTCGTACCCAATACCGAGCTGGGCCACCTGGAGCTGAACGGCCACGACGCGGAGAAGCACGCCTCCACCAAGGCCAAGGAGGACGAGGACCTCAGCTGGCACCACTGGGCGCACCGGCTGCAGAAGTACCTGGCCCACGTGGAGATGCTGTTCTCGCCCGAGCTCTTCATCATCGGCGGCGGGGTCAGCCGCAAGGCCGCCAAGTTCCTGCCCCTGATCGAGCACGTACGGGCCGAGATGGTGCCCGCCGAGCTCCAGAACAACGCGGGGATCGTGGGCGCGGCCATGGCGGCCGCGGACCGCTGAGGCGCCCGCTCACCGCCGAGGGCGGCGCGCCCCCTGCGCCTGCGGAGCGCGCGCCGTCTGCGCGGCCACCGGCGTACGGCGCTGCCGCTGCCGCATCAGCCGTACCTTCCGTACGGTCGTGATGACACCGGCGACGAGCGTGCCGCCGTACAGCCACCCGGCGTGCACGGCGAGCGCGGTGACCACGGCCATGATCCGGCCGCCGAAACCGCCCGTGCCCCCCGCGATCGGCACGACCCCGACGGCGAACGCGATCGGCACGATGATCGGCGCCGTCACCAGGTCCGCCGGCCGCACCCACAGCGCGGTCAGCGCGCAGACCGGCAGGAACAGCACCCCGAACACCACCGGCGAACCGTCGAGGACCAGCAGATCCAGACAGGCCAGTACGAACATGGCGGCCGCGGCGAACAGCCCGGCCCCGATGGCGGTCAGCCGGGGATTGGGCAGCCTGCGCAGCGCCAGCACCACGGGCGGCACCGGACGCGACCGGCCCTCCGGCGGGCGCACCGCCCGGTAGACGGTCGCGGCGGTCTCCTCGATGGTGCCCTGCGGGGACAGCGGGGCCTGAGGGGCTTGCCTGCGCTGCGGGGGACGTGTCCTGTGCTGCTCCACCGTGACAACGTAGGGCGCCGGGCCGCGCGAAGCGGGTGCGGGACACGCGCTTTGGGCGAGCTAGGGGATGAGTTCGATGCCACACGGCCGAACGGGAACCGGACCGGCGCCCCGGCCCGCGTGCGGCAGGACCCGTGGGTACCCGCTTGCCCCCGCCCGTAAACTGGAGAATCGGCCCACCAGGGGCCCTGCGTTCCGCCCACCGCCCCACTCCTCAGGAAGTCGCCACCGTGTCGCTCACGATCGGAATCGTCGGTCTGCCGAATGTCGGCAAGTCGACCCTGTTCAACGCCCTGACCAAGAACGACGTGCTGGCGGCCAACTACCCGTTCGCCACGATCGAGCCGAACGTCGGCGTCGTCGGCGTCCCCGACCCGCGCCTGAACAAGCTCGCCGAGATCTTCGGCTCCCAGCGGCTGCTCCCCGCCACGGTCGACTTCGTCGACATCGCCGGCATCGTCCGCGGCGCCTCGGAGGGCGAGGGCCTGGGCAACAAGTTCCTCGCGAACATCCGCGAGTCCGACGCGATCTGCCAGGTCATCCGCGCCTTCAAGGACGAGAACGTCGTCCACGTCGACGGCAAGGTCTCGCCCAAGGACGACATCGAGACGATCAACACCGAGCTGATCCTCGCCGACCTCCAGTCCGTGGAGAAGGCCGTCCCGCGCCTCACCAAGGAGTCCCGCCTCCAGAAGGAGAAGGTCGCGGTCCTCGCCGCGGTCGAGGAGGCCCAGAAGATCCTGGAGTCCGGCCAGACCCTCTTCGCCGCGGGCATCACCGCGGGCACCGAGAAGGGCCGGCTCCTCCACGAGCTGCACCTCCTGACCACCAAGCCGTTCCTCTACGTCTTCAACGTCGACGAGGACGAGCTGGTCGACGAGGACTTCAAGAACGAGCAGCGCGCCCTGGTCGCCCCCGCCGAGGCCATCTTCCTCAACGCCAAGATCGAGTCCGAGCTGATCGAGCTCGACGACGACGAGGCCCTCGAACTCCTCCAGTCCATGGGCCAGGAAGAGCCGGGCCTGGCCACCCTCGGCCGCGTCGGCTTCGACACCCTGGGCCTCCAGACCTACCTCACGGCAGGCCCCAAGGAAGCCCGCGCCTGGACGATCAAGAAGGGCGCCACCGCCCCCGAGGCCGCCGGTGTGATCCACACCGACTTCCAGAAGGGCTTCATCAAGGCGGAGATCATCTCCTTCGAGGACCTCGTCGAAACCGGCTCCGTCGCCGAGGCCCGCGCCAAGGGCAAGGCCCGCATGGAGGGCAAGGACTACGTGATGCAGGACGGCGACGTGGTGGAGTTCCGCTTCAACGTTTAGGCGCAATTCCACCACGTCGCGAATATTAAACGCGCAGGTCAGGAGGGGTCCGGGTCTTCATGAACGGGCCCCTGGGCGCTTCCCGTGCTGGGATGGTGCTGGGAAATCTGCTCCGGCATCACCTTTGACTGCGACTGCTCATACCGCCCGTGGCGGGGGCGTTGGCCAGTCCTGAATTGCTCGGACCCAACGCACTCAGGATTTGGCTGGAAGGATGGCGAATCGGACCGGCTCTTCGAGAGCGAAGCGGGCACCCATCTCGTCCACCGTGCGGGCGGCCAGTGTCGCCTCGGCGAGCTTGGGTGGCAGTGCCTCGGCGAACTTCAAGCCCCGCACGGCACGTCCGTCGATATCAGGCAGGGTCAAGCCTTCCGCCGCCTGTGCCTTGGCCTTCGCCCACTCCTCGCGCGTGAGGTCGTCCCGTAGCCGGATCCAGTGGGCGTGGGAACGCCGGTGTGGTGTCACGGCGGGCAGCATGGTGGCCGCGAGCGTGGCGTTGGCGCGATGGCCGGCCCACGTCCACCAGCGGATGTCCCCGTCGGTGTGGCGGGCGATGACGGTCCCCCCGGGGTGTACCGCGTCCAGGTGGGTCTCCCTGGCCTCGGCGAGGCGCGCCGAGGCCCGCCCGGTGAGGCGTACGGGCGGGTCCTCGCCGAGGAGCACATCGCGAGCGGCACGTGTCAGCTCGAAGGAGAGGACCCGCTCGGCGCCGAAGCTGTTCCACCGCGCCCGCCCGCCGTCGTCGACGGGGGTGACGAAGCAGCGGCGGCGGCTGAAGTCGATGTGGGTGACCTGCCAGCTGCGCCCCGCCAGCAGGAGCCTGCGGGGGCCCTGGATCTGCTCGGTGAGCAGATCGGGGTCGGTGCGGCCGATCTCGTTGCGGCCGTTGAGGACGGTGAACTCGGGCGGGGCGGTGAAGACGGCGGTCAGGTTCATGAAATGCCGGTGCCCGAATCGGCGTTCCGCCTCCGGCCCGATGAACAGGTGGCCCGAGTCCTGGTCCAGGTATCCCTGTTCGACCAGGTGCCGGACGATGGGTGCGGCTCGCAGACCGAAGGGGTCGAGGCCGCCCCACCACTCCTGCCACAGGTTGGTGCCGACCTGGTGTTCCTGCAGGCACAGCGCCAGCAGCTGTTGCGCGACGAGATGACGCGGCTCGGGGGGCGGGGTGACGGGTTCCACCCAGTTCCGCGACCACTGGAGCAGCAGAGCCGCAGCAGCGAGCAGCCCTTCGTCGTCCAGCACGAGGAAGAGGCAGTTGCGGCTGGTGCCGGGGCGGCGCCCGGTGCGGCCCAGCCGCTGGAGGAAGGCGGCCACGGTGCGGGGCGCGTCCAGCTGGATGACCCGGTCCAGGTCGCCCACGTCGATGCCGAGTTCCAGGGTGCTGGTCGAGACGATCACGCAGTCCCGCGCCTCGGCGAATGCCGCTTCCGCACGTCTGCGTTCGTCCACGGAGAGGGAGGCATGGGAGAGGAAGGTCGTGACACCGCGCAGGCGCAGTTGCTCACCCAGCTCCTCGACGGTGCGCCGGCTCTCGCAGAAGACGAGGCGCTTCTCGCCGCGGTGGAGAGCCGCGATGACGATGGCGGCGTTGGCGACGGACCCGACGTAGTCGAGTTCGATCTCCCCGGCCGGCGGGGCGGTGCCCGCCGAAGGCGGTTGCGGACGGGGGGCGGGGGCCACGACGCGGCCGGGACGCGTCCCCCGCCCGGATCCCTGAAGCCAGTCCAGCAGCTCGGCGGGATTGCCGACGGTCGCGGACAGGCCGACGCGCTGCAGTGGGCGGCCCGCGGTACGCGTCAGGCGCTCGAGTACGGCCAGCAGGTGCCAGCCGCGGTCGTCCCCGGCGAAGGCGTGGACCTCGTCGACGACGACCGAGTGCAGGCCGCTGAAGAAGGACCGGTGGTCCACATGGGTGCTGACCAGCATCGATTCCAGGGATTCCGGCGTGGTCAGTAGAATGTCGGGGCGCTCGACGAGCAGTCGGCGGCGGCGCGGAGTGTTGACGTCTCCGTGCCACAGCCCCGTGGTGCGGCCCAGCCAGCCTGCATAAGCCTCCAGGCGCGGGTGCAGGTTGTTGAGAAGGGCCTTGAGCGGGCAGACGTACAGCACGCTGGTGCCCTTCCAGCCGTGCCGGTTCATCCGGGTCAGCAGGGGGAAGGCCGCCGCTTCGGTCTTGCCGGAGGCGGTGGGGGCCAGGAGTACGGCGTCCTCGCCAGCGAGGAGCGGAGCCACGGTCTCCGCTTGCAGGGGGCGCAGGGCGGGCCACCCGAGGGTGTTGACGATGTGATGCCCGATGACGGGATCCAGCAGGTCGAAGGCTTCCGGGATGCTCCCCTCACCGGTTCGGCTGGCCGCCTCGCCGCTCACGGGAGATCCAGGGCGACGTCCGCCGCACTGCCCGCAGGCGTAACCGCCGCGGTGCTCGTCACGCCGCCCGCCGCGTTGCGCTCGGTGTCGCTGAGTTCCGCTGTGTGCAGGGTGAGGGCGTAGTGCCTGCGGGGATCGAAGTCCTCGAACTGGTCTATGCGGTCCAGGACATCGGCGACCAGTTTGCGCAGGTACAGGCGCGGTGCGATACCGACCTTGCCGCCGAGTGCTCCGGTGACGGCGCGGGCCAGCTCGTTGAGGTAGGCGTCGTCCGCGCGGCCGGCCAGCCGCTGCGGGTGGCGTGCGTCGGCTGCGTAGATGTCGCGCACCTTGCGCCCCAGCTCGCCGAGTGAGGCGAGGTCGAACCCCGGCAGCCGCAGCTGCACCGCACGGGGCGAGTCGAAGCGCGCGTCGGTCGTGAAGTCGGTGGCCAGGCGCTGGGATAGGGGCGCCAGGCGCTGCACGCCCTGCTGCCCGTCGTAGAAGGCCGGGGTGCCGGTGATCACGAGGAAGAGGCCTGGGAAGCGCCCGGTGTCGATCTCGTCGAGGAGCTGGCGCAGGGCGTTGAGGGACTTCTCCCGGACATCGCCGCGCACCCGCTGCAGGGTTTCCACCTCGTCCAGGACGAGCAGCAGCCCGGGGTGTCCGCAGTCCCGCAGCACGGTGAGCAGGCCCTGCAGGAACCCCAGGGCGCCGAAGTGGTCGAGGTCGCCGCGGATTCCCGCCGCCCGTTTGGCGGCGGCGGCCACCGACTTCTGTCCGCCGAGCCAGGCGATCAGCGCTTCGGCGAGGGGCCCGTCACCGGCCGCCACGGCCCGCCGGTAGCCACGCAGCGCTGCCGAGAAGGCGGGGGTGGTGCGGGCGACGGCGGCCAGCCGCTCTTCCAGGAGCCCGTCTACGGCGGCCGCCAGTGCCTCCTCGTCGTCCTCTGCCACGTCGCCGCCGGAGAGGGCTTCCTCCTCCAGGGCGTAGAACCAGGAATCGACGACGGCGCGCAGCGCCGAGGGCTGGTGGGTGGAGGTGGTGAGCCGTTCGGTGAGTCTGCGGTAGACGGTCTCCAGCCGGTGCAGCGGCGTCTCCGTCTCGGAGATCTGCACCTCGCTGACGGCGAGCCCCCGGTGTTTCGCCCGCTCGGCGAGCCACCGGGCGAAGAACGTCTTGCCGGATCCATACTCGCCGCGCAGGGCGTGGAAGGCGGCCCCGCCGCGGGCTACGGTGGCCAGGTCGTCGTCGAGCGCACCCTCGAAGCGCTCCAGGCCGACGGCGAACAGGCCGAGCCCCGCCTGGGGGACGGTGCCGCGGCGCAGCGCGTTGACGACGTCACGGCGGCGCGCTGCGCTGATGTCGAAGGCGGGGCGGGTCATGCGGTGCCTTCCTGGAACGGGAACTGCTGGCCGAGCAGGGCGCGGTCAAGCTGCACGGTGCGGCCGGACTCGACGAGCCGGAGCACGGGATAGCCGTCGATGTTCAGCAGCCGTTCCAGCATGGTGGCGAAGCGCGCCGGGTTGCGCTGCGACTTGCCGGTGGCGGCCTGGGCGGCAGCGGCGACAGCCCCAGGGGACAGCTTCCCGCCCGCGGCATCCAAGGCGTCGAGTGCAGCCTCCACCGCCTTGTCCGGGGGCGCGGCCCGGACGAATTCACGCTGCGCCCGGTACGCGGCACTGCGGGTGGTCCGCTGCCCGAGAGTGAGCGCGCCTCCGCCGCCGACGCCCGCAGGCAGTTCCACCGCGTCCCGGGCAACGGCCTTGGACGAGGACTTCCGGGACGCGGTGGCGGGCGCGGAACCGGTCCGGGCCGCGCCCGCCGAAATGCCGGCGCCCGGTGCGACCGCGCTGCCGGACTTCTGCCACCACGCCGGCTCGGCGCCCTCCGGAGGCAGCAGCACCCAGCCCGACGGGACGGCCCCACCGAGCGGGACCAGGGTGATCACGGGAACGGTGACCTCGGCGAGCGACGCACCGCCGTGGTATCCGGCCTGCCGCGCCGTGTAGCGCAGGTCGTCACGCCACGCGGCGGTGACACGCCGGCCGTCGGTCAGGACCCGCGGCCCGGCGAGGGTGATCTCCCCGTCGCCGGCGTTCCCGGTGCGCCAGCGGGCACCGCGCACCCCGGTGGCGTCGGCGGGTGGGTGGCCGCGATCCGTGCGGTCGATGACGTGGCCGTGGTCGGAGACGAGTACGACCGGACGGCCGTAGTCGCGGGCGGCGTTGAGCAGGTCGGGCAGTTTCCCGATGTCGGACAGGCCCCAGCGGCCGCTGGTCCCCTCCCGGCCGTCGGCCAGCGCGTCGTCGATGGTGTTGACGACGACGGCGACGATGTCGTCCGAGGCCAGGGCGTCGAGGACCTGCGAGTCGAGGCGGTGCCCGAGCGGTCCCTCGTACGCCCCCTTGTGGAAGAGATGCGCGCCCCGGTGCCGCTTGCGCCAGAACGCGGTGAAGCCGGTGCGTTCCGCTCCCTGGCCGCCCTCGCACGGCCGGCCGCTCAGCAGGGAGGCCCGGCTGACGCGGGTGACCGACGGCAGCATCGACACCGCTGCCTGCCGCTGAGGCCATGTGCCGGGCACGGCGGGAACGATTTCCGTCCAGGCCCTGCCGCTCAGCTCTCCCGCGACCCGCACGGCGATGTCCGCGCTCATCCCGTCGAGGACGAGGATCAGCGGACGGCCGCCGCCCTGGGCGAGCGGAGCCGCTGCCCGGGCGAGGACATCCTCGATGAGGAGTGCGCCCCCGGCCGCATGCTGGCAGGCGGTCTCCGTCCAGGAGACGAGCAGCCCGGCGAAATGGGCGTCGAGACCGGTACGGCGCTCGCGGGCCGCTCCTATCAGCCGCCGGTACGCCTCGCCGACGGCCGGGTCCCGCGACGCGTCCCCTTCCGCGAGGACCCCGATGGCCAGGTCGGCCCAGCCCGAGGAGGCAAGGTGTTCCTGTACGGCCTGTGCGACGGTCGCGGGCGGCGCCGGCTCGGTGGCGAGCCAGCGCGTCATGCGGACGGCGGTACGGGCCGTCTCGGTCGACTCGGCGAACAGTGCGGCAAGCTGGTGCGCCTCCAGGTCGCGCAGGGCGGACTCGGCGCGTGCGGTCGCGTCCTCGCCGCGGGCGCCGAGGCAGGCGGCCAGCGCCCGCAGCCGCCCCAGGTAGCCCGACGGGAGCAGCCGGTCGCCGCGGACCAGCTCCGTCAGGCGCGCGTCGGCGGCGAGCCGGTCGGCGCGTTCGAGGACGCCCAGCACCCGGGAACGGGCCGGGCCGGCGGGTGCACCGGCGCCCTCGGCCTGCGCGATCCAGCGGGTGAGGACGCCCGTGGCGGCGTCCGCGAAGGGCCGCAGCGTGTCGAAGGACGCGAGGGCAGGCCCGAACAAGGTGCCCAGCGCGAAACCCGCCGCGTCCGAGGACCGCGAACCGAGGGCGGCCGAGGCGAGCACCCCCAGCGGCAGCGCGTCACTGCCGCGCCCTTCGGCGGCCAGGGCCAGCAGGGTGGGTGCGGCGGGCCCGACGGTCCGGCCCAGCCAGGCCTCCAGGCCGTGCTGCTCCTCCTTGGGCAGCGCGGCGTACAGGGCCGGCCCGGCCGGTGTACGGGTCCAGGCGAACAGTGCGTCGGCGTCCAGGTCGAGGCTTCCGGAGGCCGGGTCGCCGAGTCCGAGACGGGCCCCGAGCAGGGCGCGTACCGCCCGGTCGCGGGTGAGGACGTTTCCGACGCGGGGCCAGCCGTCGAGGGGCTCGGCCTGCAGCAGCGCCTCGAGCAGCCAGTGCTCGCCCAGCATCTGCGGGTCGAGGTCGGCGGCCTCGAAGAGCTGGGCGACGATCTCCGCGCGGTCCACGGGCAGCGGATGCCGCCGCACCGCGTGCGCCCGCAGATCGAGGCCGAGCTGGTCGGCGGGGACCGTGCCGGTGACGACGAGCACGCCGTCACCGGCACCGCCCGCGAGGTGGCGGTGCCACGCCTCGGTGACGCCGAGCGGCGAATGCTGGTCGCTGACGAGGACACGGCGCGGCTCGCCGTCGACCGTGACGCTGAACTCTGTGTGCGGTTCCGCGGAATCCCACACCGCGTCGACCAGGACGAGTCGGCCGTCGGGGGCGTCCTTCAACTCCGCCTTGAGTAGTACCTCGATGGCGCGCCGGCCGGCGACGGGCCGGGAGATCGTCACGAGTGCTCACCGCCGGGCTCGGCACGCCAGACGATCTCCACCGGGGTATCCGGGTGCAGAGCCCGGAACGCCTCGATCTCCTCGCGTACGGCGGTAAGGTCGGCGCGGAGCGCCGCCGTCCCGGGCGCGATGACCCGGCGGGCAGCTCGCACCGGGGCGGCGCCGGCAGCCGGTCCGGGCTCCTCCGGCTCCCAGGACAGCGGATCCTGCCTGCCCTGCACAGGGCCCTGGGGCGCGGAGGGCACGGGCGGGGCGCCATGCTCGGACAGCGGGATCTCCGCGGCGCCTGCCGGAGGGGCCGGTGGCGCCGGCTCGGCGAGGGTGGCGGAGCTCCCCAGCTGCAGGGCGGCATCCAGCAGGGCATGCCCCGTCTCCCGGACTTCTCCGAGTACGGGGATCAGGGACCTCTCGCGCTCCGGCGCGCGCGCGGCCTCGCCGATGCGCTCCATGAGCCGCTGCGCGCGGTCGCCGACGCTGTCGTCGCGGCCGGCGAGGCCGTGCACGCTGGCCAGCAGCTTCCAGTCGGTGCCGTTCAGGGCCGCGAACAGGCCGGCGGCACTGGCCATGACGTGGGAGAGGTCCCGCGCGGGCGTTTCGCAGGTGTACGCGGCCAGTTCGCGGACCAGGCCGGTTGCGTCCTCAGGGTGGCGCACGAGCCGGGCGAGCAGCGCGGCGGCCTCGCGCTGAATGCGGGTGCGCTCGGCGGTGCCGTCCTCGTCGAGTCCGAGCAGCGCGGCATGCCGGCGCAGGACGGTGCGTACGTCACCGACGCTCTTCTCGAATTCGGTGGCCTTGGCCATGACCTCGGCGGCGAGCCGATTGACGTTGCGGGCGAACAGGCCGGGCTTGGCGGTGACGCCGAACAGCAGGGCGGCGCGGTCGCGGGCGGTGGCGTACTCGTCCTGGCTGGGCAGCTGCTGGGCGCGCAGCTTCCAGCCGACGCTAATTTCTGCCAGGGCCGGAGGGGCGGTGTCGGTGCCGGAGTACAGCACCCAGGACCGGTCGTCCAGCAGGGCATAGGCGGCGATGAGCAGGCTGGAGACGTTCTTGTCGAGGCCGCGCAGGCCGAGGTCGTCCCTGATCCAGTTGCGGATGTCCTCGACGGCGAGTTCGTCGAGCGAGTCGATTTCGCCGCGCTCCCTGTGCGCGGCGGCCGCCCGGTTGATCTGCGTGCGCAGCTGGTCGCCGCGCACGACGAGCGGGCCGTCGTGGACCGTGCCCAGCTGCAGCGGCTCGACGATGCGCTTGACGACCCGCAGCTCCTTCGGGTCGACCTCGACCCGGCCGCCCTCGTCCATGGCCCGGGCGAGCCACTTCAGGGCGGTGGACAGCTCGGCCGGGGTGACGGCGCGGGGCGCGGAGCCTGCACCGGGCCCGAAGTCGGGGTGCTTGTCGTAGAGGGCGCTGAACAGCCCGTCGGCGAGCTGTACCACCGTCTGCTCGAACGGCTTGCTGCCCTCGGTCTGCGGCCGCGGGAACTCGGGCTGCAAGGACAGCACATGCCGCCCGTCGGGCACCTCCGCACCCCGCGTGCCCTCCTTCGGCTCGGCGAGCCCGTACACCTCACGCAGCGAGTCGACGAGGGTACGGGTGAGGTTCTCCCGGGCGTGCTCCAGCTGACGGCGGGCCTTGGCGCGGTCGTCCGGCGGGAAGTTGCGGGTGTAGTCGGACAGGCGGTCGCGCTCCAGCAGGAAGTTGATCCGCATGAGCCGGCCCAGCTGGGCCTTGCGCTGCTCCGAAAAGTGGTCGCACAGCCAGACCAGCACGGGCGCGCCCGGATGCGACCTGCGCAGCTCGGTGACGCGCCGGTGCGCGTCGTCGGGGGAGCGACCCGGCTCCTCGTCGTAGGGGCAGTCCAGGACGATCTTCATGTTGCCCGCGGTACTCGGCTCGAAGGCCTCGTCCGAGACGTTGCGTGGGTCACGGACCAGTCCGAACCCGAACTCCACGGTGCGCTCGGAGCCGCGCCACACGATCTTCTTCTCGTCGACGAGCTGTCCCTGCCGGTGGGTGAGCCTCAGCTCCGCCCACAGCTGCTCGCGCAGCCAGGTACGGCGAACGCCGCCTTTGTCCTCGCCGGCGACGGCGTCGAGGATCGGGTCGATGTCCAGGTCGGACAAGTGCAGGGAGTAGACCGGGTCGTCCGTGCCCTCGGAGCGCAGCTCGCTCGGGAACTCGCCCTGCAGGGCACGCATCCGCTCGACGACCTTGTCCTGCACGGGCACGGCCCGCGAGCGCAGGGTGCCGTGGTTGAGCGCGGCAAGCCGGCCGGCGGTCAGCCGACGCAGCGCTGGCACGTCGGGCGCGAGCGCGGCGAGCAGCAGCGTCTTGACGAAGCGCTCGTCGGCGACGAAGTCGGGGTGCTCGGCGTGCCCGTACCGCTGCAGCAGGAACCGGCGGGCCTTGAGGTGGAAGCGGCGGGCGGTCTCCGACTCGTGCTGGAGCCGGGTCGTGAACGCGGTACTGGTGTTGTCGACGAGGACGTCCCACAGGTCGCCCAGCGGGATCAGCCGGCCGATTTCGGCGTCGGCGTTGCGCTCCAGCAGCTGTTGGACCAGCTTGAGGCCGGTGCGCTCCCGCTGGAGTGCCCCGGAAAGGGCCACCAGCACGTTCAGCAGGGCGGGGGAGAGCGGGTAGACGAACCGGAAGTCCTCCCAGCCCGCGCCGGTGGCCCCGTCTCCGTCGAGGAGGACGTCTTTGACGGCCTGCCCGGCCTTGTCGATCCCGGCGAACGCGGTGTCCAGCACCCGCTCCTGCCCCGGCAGAGGCTTGAGGACGCGCTCCTTGATGATCTCCGGGAGGTTGCGGTCCTCCAGGTTGACGACGGTGACGCGCTCCTTCAGGTACTCCAGGGCGGCCTGGAGGTTCTCCACGTCCGAGCCGAGGATGTCGGAGCCCATGAGCTGCGACAGGTCGCGCTGGCGGGAGATGAACGAGATGATCGGCACCGGCCGGTCGGGGTTGCTGGACTCGATCAGCTTGACGAGCTTCTGGACCTCGTCGTTGATGAAGGTCCGGTCGGACATCCGGGCCTGGAGCCACAGCACCAGCTCGTCCAGGAACAGCACGACACCGTCGTAGCCGAGCATGCGGGCGTGCTTGCTCATCTCGCTCAGACCGTCGTCGAACGCGATGTACGCACCCGCGTCGCCGCTGACCGTCTCGGCATAGTGCTTGTACGGCCCCTGGAACAGGGCTGTCAGCAGCCGGTCGCGCTGCGGGTCGCCGGCGGGCGCGTTGAACGAGGTTTTGAGAGTCTCGCCCGTCCAGCCGACGGCGGGGACCGCACCGATCGGCTTCAGCTCGTCACCGTCGTCACCGTCGTCCGAGCCGCCCGCCGCGGCCGACTGCGGTGCGGAGACGGGCGCCGGGAGCAGTTTGATGAACGCCTCGTCGCCGATCTGCTTGAGCAGCTCGCGTGCGTCCGCGAGCAGCGAGTCCGCCCGGAACACCAGCGGGGTGGACGCCTCCGGCCGCTCCCGCCGCACCGTCTGCACGTAGCCGCCGAGCAGGGCCGACTCCAGACTGGCGGCACCCACGAGGTGGTACGGCACCATCAGGAACTTCCGGCCCGGCAGCCAGTCCGCGTTCTCGGCGATCACCTCGCGCAGCCGCGGCTTCTCCTCGACGGCAGCGTCCCCGTTGAGCACGGCATGCAGCACGGTCAGGAAGTGGCTCTTACCGGCACCGAACGAACCGTGCAGATACGCGGCCTGCGAGGCGTTCTTGCGCAGGGAGCTGCCGACGAGTTTCAGAGCCTTGCGGAACTCGCCCTGAAGCTGCTCCGTGACCACGTAGTCGTCGATCGACCCGGCCCGCGCGTCCGTGAACCCCTCGGACAGGGCGATCTTGAAGTCCCCGGCGTGGAGATCCTCCTTGATGTCGAGGACATCCCTCAGTACGACCCCGTTGCCTCGCGCCATCAGCCGCTTCCGCTCCCCACAGCCTTCCCAGGCCCGGCTGCCGCTGCCGGGCTCCCGGCGGCCGCCGGCCATCGCCCGCGTCCGCACACACCACGTGCGCCTATCCTGCCAGGGTCGGGGGGACAGGTGGGACGGCCGGGAAGAGCCGGGGAAGGGCGTAGTCACGTGGGGGCCGGCCGACCGCCCTCGCGCAGCACCGCCCACACCGTCTTGCCGGGTGCACCCGGGCGGGCCGCCATCCCTCACATCTCGGCGAGCGCACAGACGATCACCAGGCCGCGGCCCGCCTCCTCGCCGTCCCCGGCTGCCCGGACGACCGGGGCGCGCTCGCCCCGCGTGTCACTGACCTCGATCCGCACCAGCCCGTCACTCCGGACCAGCCGCAGCAGCACATCCCGACCGGGCACCCGGCCGTGGGTGACGGCGTTCGCCGCGAGCTCGGCGACGACGAGGCTCACGCTGCTGTTGGTCTCAGACCCGTACGGGTGCCCCCAGGAGTGGAGGCAGTGCGAGGCGAGCCGGGCCCCGCGCGGGGTGGAGGCGAACCGGATCTCGAAGTCGCTGTCGGCGCAGCGTGTGGGGCCGGTGCCGGTGCCGGTGCCGGTGAGGGGCATTGGTGTCATGCGAAGAAAGTTGCGCGGGCGAAGAGAGGATGACCAGCATTTCCGGCGGTACGGGACGGAGCTGTAGGGGTGGGCGCCGCCGCTGTCGGGGACGTACCGCATCACCCGTGCGGGAGAAGACCGCACCTTCCGCCGCGGAGCAGGGCGGATACGCCTACGCCGAGGAAACTCACTGAACGTGAACGCGAATGAACCTTGCGCGACGCCGACGGGGCGAGGGGTGTGGACCTGGCGGATGGGACCGGCGCGGTGGACACGGCCGAGGCCGCCGAACTCCACATCTACGATGCCCTGCTGGTCAACGGACTGCTCCAGTGCGAGGAGCACGCCCGGGCGGTCTTCGAGATGTGGAGGCCTCTGCTCGAGGAGGCGACCGTTGAGCAGCGCCTCGCGGCACGACTGGCCAGGCAGACGATCTTCGTCCGAAGTCCTACCCCGCTGCTGAGTTTCGTCACTGAGGAGGCGGCGCTCAGGCGGCCGCTGGGCGGGCCGGCAGTGCTGCGGGCACAGTTTGAGCAAGTGCTGCTCATCGGACATCAGCGGAACGTCGAGATTCAGGTGATGCCCCTCGATCGTGACGAGCACGCCAGCCTCGCCGGAGCTTTCACATTGCCCCTCACGAAGAGCCGACGCGGGATGGCCTACGTAGAGGCGCAGAGCCAGAGCGTGGTGCGCTCGGACCCGGCCAAGGTGCAGAACCTCGAAGCCACGTACGGCATCCTGCCTGCCCAGGCGCTGACTCCGAAGGAGTCTCTGGGCTGGATCGCGTGGCTCTTGGGGGAGTTGTGACAGTGAACAGCGGACGGCCGGCAGAACTGGCCTGGGTGAAGAGCAGCCACAGAGCCGGAGACGGCGGCCAGTGTGTTGAGGTCGCCCCAACGGACGCGCTGGTCCACGTACGGGACTCCAGGCGGACCACGGGGCCGTTCCTCACGGTCGCACGCCCGCAGTGGACCGCGTTCCTGAGGATCGCGGCGGGCACGATTGAACTGTGAACATGTCTGAGGGGCGAGGACGATGAGTCCCCGCCCCTCAGACATGTGTCCGGGATCGGTCGGGCCTATGTGGCCGCAGTGCTGCCCCGCTTCTTCTCCGGGCGCCAAGCGGCGAGGTCGTCCGGGGACAGGTCCCGGCCGCGCAGGCCAGCGGTGAGGGCGGTGTTGAACTCCTTGGCCGGGTTGCCCTCCCACTCCGCGTCGTCCTCGTCGTGCCACTGCCTCACCCACGGCATGACCTCCGAGAGTCCGGCGAGCAGCGGAATGAAGCGAGGGTCCTCCCTGTGCCAACCATCCACGTTCAGGCGGTCGTTCAGGAGGTTGACCAGAGCCTCCGCCTGGTAGCGGTGATTCCAGCCGGCCCAGCCGATAAGCAGCGACGGGTCGTTGTCGGGAGAAACGCCGGGATACGAGACAAACCGCTCCTTCGGTACATCCAGCTTGCCCCGGTTCGACCAGTAGCTGTGCTTGAGGAAGTCCGCGGACGTGTACTTCGGAGGGGCCTTGATGTCACGCCGCTCGCCCTTCTTATCCTCCTTGCGCTGCTCGTCCCAGACATGCTCCCACTGGGCGCGCTTGCGTAGCCCGGACTCCTTGTAACGAAGCGCGGCGAGGTAGGGCACGTGCTCGGGCTCGATCACGGCGGCCAGAACGGTGGACAGCGGGACATCCTGCTTGTCGAGGTGCCGCTCCGCGTAGAGCTTGGCGACGTCCTGGACTGCCTGGTCGTGGCGGAGGGTGTCTGCGAGCTGGTAGATCGTGAGCGGGAGGGGCGAGTCGATGCCGTCCCGCTCCTCGAACCACAGCTCTTCACGCTCCATGGCATCCAGCAGCCAGGAGCGCAGGGCTGCGGCCTCTCTGTCTTTCCAGGGCTTGGTGGACCAGCGGCGCTTGTACTCGGGCCGTTCGATCAGGCGGATGTCCTTGTTGCTTGCGATGACATCGAGCCGCGCCTGAACGATCTCGCGGTAGGAATCGGGCCATTCGGGCGAGGACGGGATCTCGGTGACCGGCTCGGACCCATGCCGGTCGAACCACGCCGTGTCGGCACCGCTGCGGGCCAGCGCGATCTCGAACGCGCGCTGCCCGAGGGCGAGCTCGGGCACGTCGGCGTCGGTGAGGTCGGCCGGGTCACCGGGGAGGGTGGTACGCGCAACTTCGGCAGCGGTGAGCAGCCCGTACAGCCCGTACACGGTCCAGTCCAGCTCTTCCTGGAGCAGGATCATTCGGGCCCGGATTCGCTCTTGGGCAGCCTTGGCGGCCTCAAGGGCTTCGAGGGTGGGCGGCGTGGTGGAGGCGCCAGTCAGTGCGGTGGGCTCGTGTTCTGCCAGTTTCTGGGCGAGGGCGTCGAGTTGAAGGGCTAGGGACAGGGGGAGTTCGGCGGGGAGGGGAAGCTCCTGGAGCTTGGTGCCGGTGAACTCGTACCGGTCGATCCATGCCTCCGGAGTCCAGCGGTTGCCTCCGCCGCTGTTGTTGTCGGCTCCTCCCTTGGCCTGGCTGATCTGCTTCAACCAGAAGCAAGCCGTCGACGAATTCAGCACCCCAAGTAGCTCCAGGTGCTGCTCCTCACTGGCGCCCTCGGGCAATTTGATCACCGGCGCGGAACGGTTGAACACCTTTCCGCCCCGGTCCAGTACGAAGTGGTTGTGCGTGGCGACGAACGCGAAGGAGATCGTCCAATCATGTGCTCCGTCGTCTTTAGGAAGCTGGTGCCACTCGTACCAAGGACGCCCATCTGTGAAGTAGGTTCCCCTGCTGAACGTGGCGCGATTGCCCAGTTCGGTACGGTTTGGCCACATCCACGTCAGGGCATTGGTGAGTTGCGCCTCCGCAAGTAGCGTGTGTGCGGAGGTGTAGGGAAAGAAGACGGATCGACCCTGTTGCGGCGTCCAATCGCGGAGTTCGTCACCAACAACGAAACGGCGCATGTGGCTGTCCGGAATGCAGGCGCGCTTGAAGACGCGTTGTGGCGCAGTCATGGCATCGTCCGAGCCGAGGATGCCGAAGACTCCGACGCGGAACACGCGAGAATCGAGCCGAAGGGCTGCGGCGTTCTCGATTTTCCGGAAGGATTCGCCAGCCCCACCTCCGCTCAGCGACCAGGGGTGCGCGGCAAACCTCTGTCGCTCGACATCCTCAACCGTCACCCACTCGTCAAGCCCAACCCCCGGCCTATGCCACTGCGACACGATGGCCTGCCATACCTTCCCCTGAGCCTCCAGCCCCTTCGGTGGCTGTCCCGGCTCCCCTCGAACCCCCAGCACCGCCCTCACAGGCAGTGCCTGCCGAGGCCCCTGGTTTCGCCCTGCCAGAATCACCGTCGGCGTGCCGTGCCCCGGGATGAACGCCCCTGAAGTGTCCAGCACATGCGTGAGCTCGACGCCGGGGAAGTCCCGTCGGCGCCGGGTCTGGGGGTCTTTGTACGGGCCTCCGTTGAAGAACGACTCGATCAGCGTCGCCCCGAATTCCCGCTTCATAAAGGAGTTCGCCGTGATCTGCCCGGTGAAGCCGCCGTTCCGCTGGTCACCGCCCGCGCGCACCGCCAACTCGAAGATGCGCTGGGCGAACGGCACCGTCAGTGCGTACTTCCCGGAGCACGCCCAGTAGATCTTCCGGTACGTCTCGTTCTCGGCCTTGTCCTTGACCGTGATGTACGGCGGGTTCGCCACGACCACGTGGTAAGAGCCGCGCCCCAGGAGGTCCACCTCCTTCACGTACTCCGCGACATCCTCCGTGCGGTACGTGAACGCATTGCCCCGCTCGATGTCGTCGAACGTCGGGTCGGTCTCGCGGCCGGCGTCCCGGCCGTGCAGCAGGGAGTCGGCGACGGCGATGCGGATCGGCATGCGCGGTGCCGCGGAGAGCCGGCCGACCCTGCATTCCTTGAGCATCTCGACGAGCAGCCGGAAGCGGGCGATGGAGACGGCGAAGGGGTTCTTGTCGGCGCCGTGGACGGACTCCAGGGCGCGGCGCACCAGCGTCCAGTTCTCCGTGCCCGGCGCGGCTTCACGCCAGGCCGCCAGGATCCGGCGGAACAGGCCGAGGAGGAAGTGCCCCGATCCGCAGGCGGGGTCGATGCAGCGCAGACCGCGGACGACCTTGGTGAGCTTGCCGTTCCCGTCGATCTCCTCGGCCGTCTCGCCCCTCCAGCCCTCGGGGACGTGCTTCCACGCCGGGTCC
Source organism: Streptomyces sp. NPDC056347 (assembly GCF_042262625.1). Lineage (NCBI taxonomy): Bacteria > Bacillati > Actinomycetota > Actinomycetes > Kitasatosporales > Streptomycetaceae > Streptomyces > Streptomyces sp. NPDC056347. The sequence continues at coordinate 24,843 of NZ_JBHJQP010000068.1, forward strand.
AGGCTGAACTCCTCCAGGGCCGGGTCCAGGGTGAGGTCGAGGATGAACTCCTCCACGAACCCCGGAGTCTGGAGCAGCGCGTACGTCTTTCGGGCGTGCTCGGACAGGTCCTGGTAGAGATCACCGAGGAAGCGGGTGTTGAGCTCCGGATCGGTGAAGTCGTGGCGGATGCGGCCGTCGGCGCCGCGCTCGCGCCAGAAGGAGAGCAGGCGGGAGGCGGCGCTGTAGGACGGGTCGAGTTCCCACAGCGGGTTGTGCGCCGGATCGAAAAGACCCTCGGTGATCTCGTGCTCGCGGCCGAGCGCGCGGAAGGTCTCCTTGAGCCAGTCGCGGTCGTTCAGCTTGGGGTGCAGCCGGAAGAAATCGTCGTGGTTGTCCTGTGCCTCGGCCAGCCGCTCACCGGGGCCGGACAGGCGGGCCTCGGCGACCAGGCCGTTGTCCTCGCAGAAGCGGACGAAGACGCAGCCGAGGACCCAGGCGGCGGCGATCTGCACCACCCGCTCCTCCAGCCACGACTGCTCCGGCACCTCGGTGCGGCCTTGGCTGACGGCGCGCTCGTACTCCGCCTTCAGCGCTGCGGCCTGCTCGCTGTCACCGTGCGCGCGCTCGCGCAGGTCCTCCTCAAGAAGCGCGACCTGCTTCTGGAGGTCCTTGAGCAGCACGGCATGGTCCAGAGGCGTGGCCTTCGCTTCGTCGGCCGTACGGGCATCCTGGGAGGGCACCGGGGGTGTTCCTTCGATTCGGGTTGCGGTGCGTGCTCTCGCACCAGTCGATCCATCCTGCCAGGCCGGAGGCCCAAATGGGTCCACAGGGCCCGCAGGCATCGTCCTACCCCTTGGCGACCGCAATCCCGCCGAGGCGGCCCAGGCCGAAAGCGAGGCGGTAGATGTCGGGCAGGTCGAGCAGCGAGTACAGGTCAAGCGTCTCAGTCTTCGTCCGAGGCCTGTGACGCAGGACACCCAGGGCCCTCAGTTCCTGGACCAGGCGCTCCAGGTTGTCGGGGTCGCGCGGCCCGGTGCGGACCAGCTCCGGGCTGTCGGCCTGGGCGTAGCGAGATGTCTCCTCCCGGAGAAGCCGCGGAAGGTCGCGGTCCTCCCAGATCCGGATGATCTCCCTCATGGAGATCGGAACTTGGCAGCCCTTGAGCGGCGCTATGGCAAGTGCCACCCACGGGGTGTCCTCGACGATCTGGTCGACCCGGACCTTGGACGCCTCGCGGACACCGTCCCGGAGTGCGTCGTAGTGGAGCGCCCTGTCGTGGGAAGGGCGGGTGGTCCGCGTGGTCTCGGCGGCCGCGCTGAGCGCTTTGAGGAAGGTTCGCGGGCTGATCCGGTTGTTGCTGTCCATCAGGTGGTTCGGCAGCCAGGCGTAGGGGCGGCCTTGGCGCACGTTGGTCCCCATGAACTCGCCGGCGATCCGCTCGAACAGCGGTCGCTGCGTTTCCTCGTCGTTGCGCAGCGAGGGCGGAGCCATGTACCGCACCTGCGTAGCCGACTCGAAGCCCTTCCAGCCGCCGGTGAAGCGGCGGAATCGCTCGGCTGCCTCGTCGTCCTCGTTGGCCAGGTGGTGGAAGAGGAGCCCGTACAGGTCGGTGCGGGTCCACTCCAGGCGGGCTGCGTTCCCCGACAGCTTCGACGCATCGGGGAAGAGCTGCTTGGCCGCGTCGAGCATGTCGGGGCGCAGGAACACCTTGAGACGGATGTTGCGGGTGCCGAACCGCATCCGCAGGGCCAGGCGGAGCAGCTCGGCGATCAGCCCGTTGCGGGTGTCCCAGTCGGTGTGCAGGTGCTCCAGGCCGTCGAAGACCAGCAGGCGCACGATGTTCTCCGCGGCGGCCTCCGAGTCCACTCGCGCGATCGTGGCCTCGGCGGAGTCGGGGTTGGTGCGCACCCACAGCACGCGCTCGGCCCAGTTCCCGGTCGCCCGCAGCTCCGGCTGCCCGAGGGCGCTGAGCAGGATGGCGTGCCAGATCTCTGCTGGTAGTGCGCCGCCCGTGAGGAGCGAGGGCAGAACGAGCGGCCCCGGGTAGTCGGGCACGAGGTCCATGCCGAAGCCTGGTGAGACCTTCAGCCGGTTCAGCCGGTTGATGCGGTACTCGACAGCCGCAGCCTCGCGCAATTCCGAGTTGAGCAGGGAGCGTGCCCAGAAGGTCTTGCCGACGCCCCGGTCGCCCTGCACCACGGTGCTGTCGACGTACAGCGCGGTGCGGTGCGCATCCGGCATGTACAAGGTGTGCGCGGCGGGTGGCCGGGTGTCCGCGTCCACGGTGCCCTCAAGCGCGCGCGACAGGAGGTCGCGGAACTCGCCAGGAGTCAGCGGCTCGGTCATGCGCGGTCGTCCTCGGGCTCGGCCGACTCGGCGTCGGTTCTCTCGACCGCCCCCGCCCGGATCAGCGGGACGGCCGTCTCCAGGAAGTCACGGTACGCGGCCTCCACGAAGGCGCGGTCCTGCCAGTGCGGGGAGTCCGGCACGTTCATCCCGACCAGACCCGGTTCGAACAGGATCGGGATCGCGTAGTGCGGTGCGGATTCGTCCGTCAGTTCCCAGGCGCCGTACCCGGGGTTGGCGACCTTGTCCGCTGCCAGCGACTTGTACAGGAGGCTGAACGTGTTGTAGGCGTTCAGCCGGAACGACTCGAGGTGGGTGTCCTTGGAGTAGTGCGCGGAGTCCGGCACCATCGACGCCACCATGCGCAGCTTCCTGCGGATCGCCGGGGCCTGTCCGGAGGCGGCCCACGCCTCGAAGAGGTCCCGGTAGCCCGACCAGGTCTGCTCGTTGTCCGCGCCGAACAGCAGCGCGTAGTCGCACAGGTGGGAGATGGTCACGGCCGCCACGTCGTGGATGCCGGCCCGGCTGTCGAGCAGCACCACATCAGGTGGGAACCCGCCTTCGCTCCGCTCCACCGCTTCCTCGCAGGCACGGACCGTGGCGGCCAGGCGGTCGGCGAAGCGGTCGCCCGCCGCATCGGCGTACACCCGGTTCAGCTTGTCCACGTATGCGTAGGGGACGCCCTCGGTGCCCGCGCCGCGTGCCGGGGCGATCCACAGCTCGCCCCGGTTGCTTGGGTTGTACCCGGACCGGGTCACGATCTCCAGGCCGTCCGCGTTGCCGAGCGCCGACTCCACCAGATGGTCCACCACGCCGTGCTTGCCAAGAGTGCCGCCCGCGAGCAGCAGCGGGCCCACACCGGGCGACTCCAGGTCGAGGTCGACGACCAGCACGACCAGACCCTGGTCGGCCAGCTTCCGCGCGAGCACCGCGGTCGCCGTCGTACGGCCCACGCCGCCCTTGAACCCGTACAGAGCCGTACGGCGGGGGCGCTGCGCGCCGTCCTCGTCCGTGGCGGGCGGAGTGGAGACGTGGGACCACTCCTCGCCGACGACCGTGTTGTCGAGGAAGCGGACTGTGCCCACCCCGTCGGCGGCCGCCTTGACCACCCGGGTCCGGGGCGAGGCCGTCAGCGAGGCCGGCAGCCGCAGGACCGAGGCCAGGACAAGCGGACGCTCCCCGCAGTAGCGGCCCAGCCGGCCCGTGAAGGCATCCTTCCAGCCGTCGGCCTGTTCGCCGCTCGCCGCGCGGCCTTCCCCACCGTCCTCCACCACCAGGGAAAACCTGCCGAGCACGTCCCTGACGAGGAGGACGTCGAAGCCTTCGGCGCTGATCTCGTCGGCGAGGGCGAAAGCGGCCGGCCCCGCCGTGTCGAAGCGGATCGGTTCGTCGTAGAAGGTCATGACAGCTTTCCGGTGAATTGGACGTGCAGATGCAGCTCGTGGGCGAGGGCCGCCGCCTCCTGGCGGCGGGACAGGAGTGGCTGGGCGAGGTGCGTTCCGTCGGCGTAACGGTCATCGACGCGCCACTCCTCGAAGTCGTCGGAGACCCTGGTCAGCGCTTCTTGGAGATCGGGGCCTGGGCGTCCGCTGAGCAGCAGAGGGAGCGCATCGCGGATTTCGTTGATGTGCCCCAGGGGCTGGCGCTTCTTGTTCGGGTTCGAGGCGTTGGGGTCGTCCCACCAGAGCCGGTCACTGTCGGAGCCTCCTCTGCCCCGCATGGATACCCCATCGGATCCACCGAACCGCAGCAGCAGAGCCTTCATCAGGCACTCCACCGCAAGCCCGAACAAGTGGTCCGCGTTCAGCAGCCGGCCGTCGCCGTGCAGGAAGGAAGCGTCCTCGTAATGTCGGTCCCCCGCGCAGGCGTAATCCGTCTGGGCATTCTTCTGTTCCGTGTCGTCCCCCACGACGCAGATCCTATGACCTTGCGCCGCCACGGCGGCAGGCTTCAGCCTGTTGGCAGCAGGCCCTGCAACACCTTCATGAACAGCCCTTCCAGCACCACCCATTCACTCACCCGGTCCACCACGTCCACGGTGCGGCCGTCCAGCGCCGGAGTGGCCTGCGGGTCGTCCATGGGGACCAGCAGCCACAGTCCGTGCGGCACCGCGGCCGGGCGGCGGGCCGCCTCCTGGAGGGACACCAGCAGTTCACGGCCCCCCACGTCCCAGTACCGGGACACCAGGGAGGCCCGGTGCGCGAGGAGCACCGTCCGCGGGCCCGACCGTTCGGCGAGCGCCGTGCAGCGGGCGGCGACCCGCTCCGCCGCGAGCCGGGTGTACGACGCCAGCGCCGGTCCGATCCTGCCGGTCTCGGTGAACTTGGCGTCCGCCTTCAGCAGCGCCCCCCACCGCACCTGCTGCTCTTCGGCCAAGGCCCGCAGGGCGGCCAGGAAGAGCTCGTCCACGTCGACCGGCACCACGTCGAAGCGGGAAGCGAGGCGCTCGGCCGTACCGGGCAGCTGCGTGGCCCGGACGGTCATGGCGAGGAAGCCGCCTCGGCGTACGGCCTCCTGCAGCCTCAGCTCCATCACCCGCCGCGGGTCGCGCCCCTCCGCCAACTGGCCCTGAGCGGCTGCGTACAGCGTGCCCGTGCTGGTCAGCACCGAGCCGGAGAAGGTCGGACGGTTCTGCTCCGCACCCCGGGTGGGCGGGAAGAAGCGCTTGCGGTCGCGGTCGTATTCCAGCGGGAAGTGCGCCTTGGCCAGGGCCTCCTCCCACTCCACGTACGTGACGCCGATGAGCGCGGTCAGCCGGGGGAAGCGGGAGCGCACGCGGCTCAGCAGCTCGTCGGCGCCGATTCCGATGCCGGGGCGCACGCCGGCCGCGGCCTGCGAGATCCGCAGCGCCCGGTCCAGGCCCAGGCCCAGCGGGAACAGCTCGAAGCGCGGGGTGACGCCGATACTGCCCGCCATAGCGGCGGACAGCGTCAGCAGCCGGGTGTCGGCGAGTGGGGCCATCCCCTCCGGGGCGGGCACTGTGCGCAGCTCCCGCAGCACGGAGCCGCCGCCGGGCAGCGGATCACGAGCCGCCACGTCCTCAGCGGTACGGCCGAGGAGCGTCGCGTACTCGGCCAGCTCCACCGGCGTCGGGTCGTCGCTGCCGGGCTGGTCCACCAGGGCCAGCAGCACGGTGCTCCCGCGCCGCAGGACAGCGAGCCGGGAGGCGCCCTCCTCGTCGTTCCCGTCGTCGGCGGCGTCGTCGCGCCGGATCTCCACCTCGACGGCTGCACGTACGACGGCCAGCGCGTGGGTCTGCAGGTCGGCCCGGTCCTCCGCGCCCTCCTTGTCCTGCGGTGTGTGCCGCACCCGCAGTTCGGTGGCGAGTTCCGCGGCCGTCATCATCCTGCCCTGCTCGGACAGTATGGTGACCAGCTCGTCGCGGATGGTCCCCAGCCAGTCGAGCGCCGCCCACCGCTCGGTCGCGGCAGTGAGGTTTCCGGACACGGTCGGCTGGCTGACACCGAGCGCGACGGCGATCGCTGACTGGGCGGGCCACGCGGGCAGCTCGCCGGTCTGTCCGGCGCCCGGCAGCCCCAGGGCCGCAAGGACGATGTCGCGGCGGGGACGTGTGCGGGGGCCGCCCGCGGCCGGGACCAGCCGGGCCGCGAGCGTCTCCACGGACTCCAGGGGCTCGACGGGGGCGTCGGACGACACCCGCACGGGCTTCTTCGCCGTGGCACGCTTGCGGAGGGCCTGCGTCCACTGGCGGTGGCGCCGGTTGAGCTCCTTGCGGATCACGTTGCCCGCGCCGCGCGCGCGGGAGATCGTGTGTGGCGGGACGTCCAGCAGCCGGCCCACCGTCTCGGCACCCAGGCCAGCCGCCACCGACACCGCGCGCGGCGACAGCCCTGCGGCATGCAGGGGTGTCGTGAGCTCGGCGGCGGCGGCGGCCTGCTCGCGGGCGTCCTCCACGTCCGCTGCCTGCGTGTCGACCGTCGCGGGCGTCGTGGGCGGGCGTGCCGAATCCGCGCGGCGGAACAGCTCGCGCCAGGCCTCCTGCATGTCGTGGAGGCTGTCGAAGCGCTGCTCCACGTCACGGTGCAGGGCCTTGCCGAGGAACGCGGTGAGCCCGTCCGCCAGCGCGGGCTCGAACAGCTCGCGGGCCACGTACAGCTCCGCCTCGGGGACGGTCCGCGGATCGCTCTGGCTGTCGCCCCACACCGGCCGCTCGCCGGAGGCCATCTCGTGGAGTGTGACCGCCGCCGCATACCACTCGGCGTAGTCGTCGTAGCGGGCGCGGCGGCTGTCGCCCAGGAAGGGGTCGAGGTAGCCGCGGGTGCCGGCCTGGAGGTCCTGGTCGAGGGCGTCCGCCAGAGAGAAGTCGAACAGCATCAGCTGCCAGGAGCCGTCACTGCGCTTGAACAGGCCCAGATTGTCCGGCTTGATGTCGCGGTGGCGCACCCCCCGGGCGGCCAGGCTGTCCATCGCCTCGAAGAGGTCATTCCCGAACCGCTCCAGCTGGGCGTACCCCAGCCGCCCCTCGCCGCGCAGCCGGGAGCCGAGGCTCACCGCCTCGCGATCGTCCGCCGACCGGAACCCGCCCGCGTATTCGATCTCCAGAACGGTGTGCCCGCCCAGCTCACGCGGGGCGGCCAGCAGCTTCACGATGCGGTTGCCGCCCACCTCGCGCAGGGCCTTCGCCTCCGCGTAGAGCCGGCTGTCCTTCTCCCGGTCGAGCGCCACCTTGAAGACGCGCAGCGACGGGTCCGGCACCCCGTCCTCCGCACGGCGCACCAGTAGGGCGCGGGCGGTCGCGCCCGTCCCCAGGACCCGCACGACCTCCCACTCGGCGTCAAGACGGCTGCCAGCCTTGGCCGTGAGCGGGTCCGTCACCTCGACACTGCCGCGCCGGGCCGCGGCGTCCTCGGCCTCTGCCGCGTCGAGCAGCCGCAGGAACTCGTCCGCGGACGACAGCCTGTTCTGCACGTCGGAGGCGGTGGCCCGGAAGACCAGGTCGTCCAGGGCCGCCGAGACGCTGTCGGACACCGCGTACGGGTGCAGTCCGCCGTCCGCAGCGAGCCGGTCCACCAGGGGCCCCCGGGCATCCGCGGGGGGCTTGCCGGTCAGCAGCAGGTAGGAGAGCGCGCCGATGCCGAAGACATCGAGGTCCACCGGGTCGGCGAATTCCCTCGCGGTCTCCGGGGCCAGGTACACCTGGGCGATGTCGGCGACCAGCCCCGAGTCCAGCGGCGTCTGCCCGAGGGTGAGATGGGAGGTCGTGTCGAAGTCCCGGGCGGCGGTCTGCCAGTCGGCGATCCGCAGCACTGGCTCCGTGCCGTCCTCCTGTGTGGACACGTACACCGAGCGCGCCGACAGGGCCCGGTGGTACAGCGACCGGTTGTGGGCGTACCGGACGGCCTCGGCGAGCTGGCGCACCAGATCCAGGCGGACGACAGGCGCGAGCCGGTCGCCGTACGCGTTTAGGAACGCGTCGAGGCGCAGATCCGACTCGTGATGCCGGAATAGGATCGCCGGGCCGCCCTGGTGTTCACGGATCTGCACGGCCTGGACGATGCCGCGATGGTTGATGCCCTGGAGTACCTGGTACTCGCGCAGGGCGGCCCGGTCGACCCGGCCGCGCTGTTCCGCCGCCGCGGCCTGACCCGAGAGATAGATCCGGACCCGGCCGCTCTCCTTGACCAGGCCGTCGTCGCGCCGGGCCAGCCGGTCCTCCCAGCCGGGGCCGGCGTCCATTGCGCGCGGCTCGAGCTGCCAGTCGTCCCCGAATCGCAGGTGGCTGGTGGAGTGGCTGATCCCGATGCGCTTCATCAGCATTTCGAGCCGCTGGCTGTCCTGTGGGGTGACGCGCCAGCTCTCCCGCTCCGGCGGCAGCCCGAGCAGCCCGTCCCAGATGCCCGGCAGATGGCTGGTGCCGCCGTTGCGGCCGTACACTGACGCGCGCTGAAACTGGTCCAGCTCGCTCACCAGGTCGGGGTCATGCAGGAATACCGCTGGCTTGATGAAGGGGATCTTCGCCTCGGGAATCCCCGCTGCGTGCGCGGCCCGCTCCAGCTGCGCCTTCAGCTCTTTGGCCTTGAGGTCGGTGAGATAGAGCGGGTTGCGCAGTGTGCGGACCCGGTCACCATGGAACTGCCAGGTGTCCCCATGGTTCACCACCCGGCCCGGGTGCCCCTTGAGCTCCAGCAGATAGACACCGCCGGGTACGGCGATCAGCAGATCGCACTCGTTGACCCGGCCCGTGACACCGGTGAACCGGAACGTGGCCCACGCCCGGTACGGCTCGGCGTTCGGCATCAGCTGCCGGACGTGCTCAAGGCCCTCCTGCTCCCACCGGAAGCCGGACCGGCGCGGTTGGAACCAGTGCTCGCGACGCGCCGGGAGGCCGGGCTTGGCGGCGGTCGGCGTCACGGGAGTCCTCCGGATCGTGGGCAGTGTTGTGGCATGGCCAGCCTAGCGATGCCGAGCGTGGAGCCGGAGGCCCCTTCCGGAGGCTGCGCCCGGCCTGCGATAACAGGTCACGGCCTCGGAAGGAATGGCGGACAAGCTGGCGCAGTGCGCTGCACAGCCGTTGGGCCGTGATGCTTCGGTCCGTCTCTCTTGCAGGGCCGCCGCCGTCCCGATCGGCGGTAGTGCGTTTGTTCCCGGATGTCTGCGAGAAGGCGTTCAAGCCAACGGCCATTCGACGCGCAAGCCATACGGAGTGGATCTCCAGCTGCGTGGTGCTGGGACGAAACTCCCGTGCTGGGATTGTGCTGGGACGCCCACTGGAGAACCCGCGTTTTCGCAGGTGGGAGCCCTGCACTGCATATTCCGCTTCAACGTGTGAACCAGGTTCTGACCTGCAAGAATGCGACTCCGGGGTACTGTGCGACCGTGTAGTTCGGGCCCCGGCCGTAGCAGGTTTGCAGTGCAACGCTGAAGCGCCCCAGGAGTCTCCTGGGGCGCTTCACTTCTGACTTGCCACCACTCAAGGAAGCCATGACACACGCGAATCTCCACATCCGCGAAACCACCACCGAGGACCTCGACACCATCAAGGACGTCGTCACCCGCTCCTTCGGCTACGACAAGGAAGCCATGCTGGTGGCCGAACTGCTGGCCGATGAGACCGCCACTCCCGTGGTGTCCCTCCTCGCTTTCGACGGTGAGAGCCCGATCGGGCACGTCCTCTTCACTCGCGCGTACTTCGATGGGGCCGAGGAGTCGCCGATGATGCACATCCTCGCCCCGCTGGCGGTGATACCCGAGTGCCAGCGCCAGGGCGTAGGCGGGCAGCTGATCACCACCGGTCTTGAGAGGCTCAAGGAACTCGGCTCGCACGTGGCCTTCGTTCTGGGCCACCTGGAGTACTACCCGAAGTACGGTTTCGTGCCCGGTGCCGAGGCGCAGGGTTATCCGGCCCCGTACCCGATCCCGGCCGAGGTGGCCGACTACTGGATGATCCAGCGTCTGAGCGAGCAGAACATCGGGCACGGAAAGATCCGTTGCTGCGTGGAGCTGAACAAACCCCAGCATTGGCGCGACGAGGAATCCGACCGCTGAACGACCACTGGGTCCGTCCGGTTCCCGCTCTGAGGCGGGGGTGCGGCTGACTCTGTTGAAGCGAGTGGAAGCCGCTGACTGCGTCGAGGTAATGGGCGACGACCTCGAGTTCTTCGGGCAACCGTCTGAAGGGGTGTCACTCTCCACTCCTGAGGCCATTTCCTGGCTGGACTCGGCGGAGTTCCGCTTCAACGTGTAGCCGTGCGCTTACTTCATGTGAGGAGTTGGGTCAAACGTGCACGTCGGGTGCTGAATGTTCTGACGTGCGGTCGGCGGCGGTCAGGTGTCGTGAACGGCGGACCGGTGCCCCACGTGAACGGCCCGGACCACCAGTTCTCCGTTGTCGATCGTGTGGGCGACGCGGCAGTCGCCGACCCGTAGGCGCCGGCGATCCGGCTGGGACACGAGTGCGGTGGTGTTGAAGCCGGGCGGATCGCTTTCCAGCTCGGTCAGCTTGGCCAGGATGCGCAGCGCCGTCTCGCGCGGGATCTTCCGAAGCTCGGCCTGCGCCTCGGGGCGGAAGACGGTTCGGTACTCACTCACCGCGCGCCGGCGTCTCCCTCATGATGTCCTCGATCGGGATGCCGGGCGCGGGGCTTGATCAGCAGGCTGCCCTTGAATTCGAGGTGCCCGCGAACGGCTCGCGGAGTTCCGGATGCCGGTGGTGTGCGGCAGGGTGGTCGTCATGGGAACGGGACTTGGGACTGTGGCGATCACGGGTGCGGCCGGACGGATCGGATCGGTGGTGCGGGCGGGCCTGCGTGACGAGGTGGCGCGGCTGGTGCTCATCGATCGTGCCGGGCTCACGGCGCAGACGCCGACGGAGGACGTTCACCAGCTGGATCTGCGTGATGCCGAAGCGGTGACAGCGGTCCTGAAGGACGTGGACGCGGTGGTGCATCTGGGCGGGATCCCTGATGAGGCGCCATTGCCGGATCTGCTGGACGGGAACGTCCGAGGGACGCACAACGTGCTGGAGGGCGCGCGTCGGCAGGGGGTGCGGCGGGTCGTGCTGGCCAGCAGCAATCGGGTGAGCGGTTTCTATCCGGTCGCGGAGACCGTGACACCCGAGATGCCCGCGCGTCCGGACGGTCTTTACGGGGTCAGCAAGGTCGCGGTGGAAGCGCTCGGGCGCCTGTATGCGGACAAGTTCGGCCTGTCGGTAGTGTGCCTGCGGATCGGGAGCTTCGAGGACGCACCGAGCGAGCGACGGCATCTGTCCACGTGGCTGAGCCCCCGCGACGGCCTCGGCTTCGTCCGGACGGCTCTCACCGCTCCGGACGTGCGCTTCGAGACCGTCTATGCGGTCTCCGCCAACACCCGCCGTTTCTGGGACACCGATGCCGGGGCGGACTTGGGATACGTGCCCGTGGACGATGCCGAACCCTTCGCTTCGCGTCTTCCGGCGGGCCAGGATCCGGCCGAGAGCGATCCGCAGGGCGGCGAGTACGCCGGCGCGGAATACACCCTCCGGCATATGTGAAGGCCGGTTCGGCTGCTGTGGGCTGGGCGTGCCGGCCGCAGGATCCGGTTGCCGTCGTTCGGACCGCTGGGAGGCGGGTCACACGGTTTGCCGCGGCGGCGGTTTCACTGAGCTTGGCGTTCTCCGTTTCGAGGCGGGCGATCCGGGCTTCCCACAGGTCGGCGATCTCGTCGGCCTGATGCACGGTCCAAGCGGAGACAAGGTGCCGGAGGGGCCCAGGTGGTGCCGGCGAGCTCTGCCTGTGCTCCGGGTGGCAGGAGCCGACGGGAGTACCAGGAAGACCTGGGGGGATCAGCCGTCAGGTGGCACGGGCTCGGGATAGCCACGAGGCCCACATCGTGACCTCGGTCACTCGGAGGTGTCCTGATCCCGCAGGGCGGTGTCCGGGAGGGCGGCCGGGGCGAGGGCCCCGGCGACCGACGGGGTGAGGGGGAGTCCGGCGAGGACGTGGCGGACGGCTTCGAGGGGGACGGGGCGCTCGTAGTAGTCCGCGAAGTGGGACTGCACGGCCTCGGGGGAGCGGTCCGAGAGGAGGTGGAAGAGGTGACCGGCGCCGTCCGGGGACTCGTTGTCCGGGGGGAAGGCGATGGCGGAGCCGGTGCGCCAGGCGGTGTCGGTGGTCTCCCGCCAGATGCACGCGGTGACGTGCGGGGCGTCGATGGCCTCGTCCCAGAAGGCCGGCTCGTCCAGGAGCGGGCGCAGTGCGGCGGGTACGTCGTCGAGGACGCCCGGCCACACCCGCTCGTCGTCCCTCGCGTACGGGCTCATCGCGGACTCGTGGTCGAAGCCGCGTACGAGCACCCCGGCCGGGGTGAAGAGGACGGAGAACTCGTCGCCCGAGCCGTTCGACATCAGGGCCGCCTCCTCGCCGTGGCCCCAGTCGGCGTCGAAGGTGTAGCAGCAGTACTGGGGATCGTCGCCGATCGCGGCGTCCAGGACGGCCAGCGCGCGGAGGTGGGCGCGGAGTTCCGCGGGGTCGGGGAGGCGGGCGGCGATCTCGTGCACGGTGTTCATGGCGTCATGGAAGCAGCCGCCACTGACAGCGGGCGCGGGTGTCGCGGGTTGTTAGGGTCCGGGGATGACGCGGCTGAAGATCGAGATATCTGTTCCCGAGAGCCACGCGGAGGCCGTGATCGAGGCGCTCCACGGGGCCGGTGCGGGGCGGGTCGGGGCGTACGCGCGGTGTTCAAGTGTGTGGAAGGTGACCGGCAGTTGGCAGGCGCTGCCCGGTTCGCAGCCGTACGACGGCGAGGTGGGTGTCACGCAGCACGGCGAGGAGTGCCGGATCGAGTCGGTCTGTGACGTGGCGCAGGCCGCTGCCGTCCAGCGAGCCGTGCGTGCCGCGCATCCTTACGAGGAGGCGGTCATCCACTTTCTGCCTCTGTACGAGCCGTAGCCGCGTGGTCGTCGCGGCGGGCGGGTGCGGCCGTGCCGGGGCCTTCGCCGGAGCGCGTTGCGGCCGGGCGGCCCCCGCGAGGA
>NZ_JBHJQP010000069.1:0-37155 GCF_042262625.1 Streptomyces sp. NPDC056347
ACGGCGGCCCGCGGACCTACGACGAGCCATGTGCCGCCCGATGCCGCTCCGTCTTCCGTGTGGCCTGTCCCGCACGACGACGGCACGAGGGCGGCGCTGCGCTTCCTCGTCGGCGCAGGACTTCCGGGCGGGGACCGGGGGCCTCTTGAATCCGCCGCGGGGCCGGGGCCCCGCGGTGTGCTACGGCGCCGGGGTCAGCGGCTGCCGGTAAGCCTGCCGTGGAGGGCGGCGCTGGGGCCGTTCAGGCCGGTGATGTCGACGGTCTTGCCGCGCTGGGCGTACCTGGCCCCGACCGCGTCCAGCGCGGCGACGGAGGAGGCGTCCCAGATGTGGGCGGCGGAGAGGTCGATGACGACCTTCTCCGGGTCGCCCGCGTAGTCGAACCGGCCGACGAGTTCGTTGGAGGAGGCGAAGAACAGTTCACCGGTGACGGAGTAGACGACCGTGCCGCCGTCGGGATCGGTGACGGCGGTGACATCGACGAGACGGGCGACGCGCCTGGCGAAGACGACCGTGGCGGTGATGGTTCCGACGACGACGCCGATGGCGAGGTTGCCGGTGGAGACGACGACGATCACGGTGACGACCATGGCGGCGACCTCCCCGACGGGCATCCGCCTCAGCGTCCGGGGGGCGACGGAGTGCCAGTCGAAGGTACCGAAGGCGACCATGACCATGACGGCGACCAGGGCGGCCATGGGGATGTCGGAGACGACCGGGCCGAAGACGATGCACAGCACCATCAGGAACACTCCGGCGAGGAATGTGGACAGGCGGGTGCGGGCACCGGACACCTTCACGTTGATCATGGTCTGGCCGATCATGGCGCAGCCGCCCATGCCGCCGAAGAGGCCGGTGACGATGTTGGCGATGCCCTGACCGATGGACTCACGGGTCTTGGAGGAGTGGGTGTCGGTGATGTCGTCGACCAGCTTGGCGGTCATCAGCGACTCCATCAGGCCGACCAGTGCCACGGCGAGCGCGTAGGGGGCGATGGTGGTCAGGGTGTCCAGGGTGAAGGGCACGTCCGGCAGGCCGGGGACCGGCAGCGAGGACGGCAGTTCGCCCTTGTCGCCGACGGTGGGGACGGCGATCCCTGCGGCGACGGTGATCGCCGTGAGGACGACGATGGAGACCAGGGGCGCGGGGACCACCCTGGTGATCCTGGGGAAGAACACCATGAGCGCGAGCCCGCCGACGATCAGCGGATAGACCGGCCAGGGCACGTCGTGCATCTCCGGCACCTGCGCCATGAAGATCATGACGGCGAGGGCGTTGACGAAGCCGGTCATCACCGAGCGGGGCACGAACCGCATGAGCCCGGCCACGCCGAGCGCGCCGAGGACGATCTGGAAGACGCCGGCCAGAATGACGGTGGCGACCAGGTAGCCCAGGCCGTGTTCGCGGTTCACGGGCCCGATGACGAGGGCGACGGCGCCGGTGGCCGCAGAGATCATCGCGCGGCGGCCACCGACGACCGAGATGGTGACGGCCATGGTGAAGGAGGCGAACAGGCCGATCGCCGGGTCGACCCCGGCGATGACCGAGAAGGATATGGCCTCCGGGATCAGAGCCAGGGCGACGACCAGGCCGGCCAGGATCTCGGTACGCCAGACCTTCGGGTCGTTCAGCCAGTCGGGGCGCAGACCGCGCGGACGGGCGGCAGGAGTCACAGCAGCGGAGGACAAGAAGACGCGTACCTGTCGTGCTCGGGCTCACCCCGTCGGCAGGCCGGGGCGTGCGGGAAGGATGTGCGAGGGGGCCGGGCCGGCGCCCTGCGGACACCCCGTGGGGCGGGCCGGAGGCCGGAGCGAGGAGGGAGTCGGCAGCGCGATGGCCGATGGCTCACGTCCCGGCACGAAGGGTCATGACGGGCGAGCGGCGGCGATCGGCTCCACAGGCTCGCGCATGCTCCCCCTCCTGCGAGAATCGGACTTCGCCGGGGGCGCCATCGGCCCCGGCACGGGAGCAGCGGGGCGGCCGGTCACCCTCACCACCACAACTCTACCCTAACGTTAGGGTAGGGATGGGTGAGGTCACACAGGACTCGTCCCGCCACGACGTGACGAGCCAGGAGAGCGGCGTGGACGACAAGCACATGCAGATCGGCGAGGTCGCCGCGCGGACGGAGCTGTCCCTGCGCACCATCCGGCACTACGAGGAGACCGGCCTGGTCGCCCCCTCCGCCCGGTCCCAGGGCGGATTCCGTCTCTATACCGAGACCGACGTCGCCCGCCTGATGGTCATTCGCCGGATGAAGCCGCTCGGCTTCACCCTGGACCAGATGCGCGACCTGCTGGACGCCACCGACCGTCTGGACGGCGACGACGCTCTCGACGACGTCGAACGCGACGTGCTGCTGGAGCGCGTACGGACCTACCGGCAGGCCGCCGCCGAGCAGGTGGAGAAGTTGCGGATCCAGCTGGCCCGGGCGGAGGACTTCGCCGCCACCCTGGGCGCCCGCCTGGAGCGGGACACCCCGTCCGGCCGCGTCTAGCGTCCACGCGGGCCCCTGCCCGTACGGGTCACGCGCGCTTCCGCTCCGGGCGCGCCTCGCCCCGGACACACCCGTGCCCCGCGTCCGGCGGACCGGACACGGGGCACGAAGGGATGCTGGAGCGGGCCCGGTCGTCAGCCGGGGATCAGGCCGTCGTCGCGGAGCATGGCGCGCACCTCGTCGAGGGTCGCGTCGGGCGACGGCAGGATCAGCTCGGACGGCTCCAGGGCGTCGTCCGGCAGTGCGGTGCCGAGCTCGCGCACCCGGGCGAGGAGCGCGTGGAGGGTGGCGCGGAAACCTGGTCCGTCACCGCTCTCCACCTCGGCGAGCAGTTCGTCGTCGAGCCTGCCCAGCTCGGCGAGATGGCTGTCGGCCAGGGCGACCTGGCCCTCCCCCATGATCCGTACGATCATGACGTCGCCTCAACTCTTGTCGAACCTGTGGGGGGACTGCGAGGACTGGCGCTGGGCGGCGTCCTGCGGCCCTCCCTCGATCGCCTGCTGCGAGGTGGAGCCGCCGGCCAGCTCGGCCTTCATGCGCTGGAGCTCCAGCTCCACGTCCGTACCACCGGAGATCCGGTCCAGCTCGGCGGCGATGTCGTCCTTCGCCGTGCCGGTCGGGTCGTCCAGGGCGCCGGAGGCGAGCAGCTCGTCGATGGCACCGGCGCGGGCCTGGAGCTGCTGGGTCTTGTCCTCGGCCCGCTGGATCGCGAGGCCGACGTCGCCCATCTCCTCGGAGATACCGGAGAACGCCTCGCCGATCCGGGTCTGCGCCTGGGCGGCGGTGTAGGTGGCCTTGATCGTCTCCTTCTTCGTACGGAAGGCGTCGACCTTGGCCTGGAGGCGCTGGGCTGCGAGCGTGAGCTTCTCCTCCTCGCCCTGCAGCGTGGAGTGCTGCGTCTCCAGGTCGGTGACCTGCTGCTGGAGCGCGGCGCGCCGGGACAGCGCCTCGCGGGCCAGGTCCTCGCGGCCGAGCGCGAGCGCCTTGCGGCCCTGGTCCTCCAGCTTGGCGGACTGGCCCTGCAGCTGGTTCAGCTGCAACTCCAGCCGCTTGCGCGAGGTCGCCACATCGGCGACGCCGCGGCGTACCTTCTGCAGCAGTTCGAGCTGCTTCTGGTACGAGTAATCGAGGGTCTCGCGCGGATCCTCGGCCCGGTCAAGGGCCTTGTTTGCCTTCGCGCGGAAGATCATCCCCATACGCTTCATGACACCGCTCATGGGCTTCGCGCGCCCCCTTCTGACGGACTGAACTCCAGCACTCCAACAGAACCCACACTACGGGCCCTGCCTCTATTACCGCACTGTTCGAGCACGGATGTGCTCCTCCCCAAGGACGACTGCTCCGGGTCACCGCTCCGGCCCAGGGAGTAGGCAGGGGTCGGGGGAAGCCCGGTACGGCCGTCCGCACCGGACACCCCGGTACACCAGGCAGGACGCAGGCCGTTGCCGGATCGTTCCCGACCGGCCTGGGGCCGCCGCGATCGAACCCGTACCCTTGGGCCTTGTGTTCCGTAGCCGTTCGAAGGAAGAGAAGGCGTCCACCGGCAAGGTGACGGCCGACCTCTCCAAGCAGCCCCGCGACCCGCAGGCTCCCAAGGGTCGCCCCACCCCCAAGCGCAGCGATGCCCAGTCGCAGCGCCGTCGCGCCTCCAGTGGCGCGCCGCTCGACCGCAAGGAGGCGATGCGGCGGCAGCGGGAAGCCCGCCGTGCGGACCTGGCCAAGCAGCGCGAGGCGCTCTCCAACGGGGACGAGCGCTACCTGCCGGTCCGCGACAAGGGCCCGGTGCGGCGCTTCGTCCGCAACTATGTGGACTCGCGCTTCTGCGTCGCGGAGTTCTTCCTGCCGATGGCCGTGGTCATTCTGATCCTCAGCGTCATCCAGGTGCAGAACATCCAGACGATCTCGCTGCTGCTCTGGCTCGTGGTGATCGTGCTGATCGTGCTCGACTCGATCGGGATCGCGATCCGTCTCAAGAAGCAGCTCAAGGAGCGCTTCCCCGATACGCCGAAGCGTGGCGCGGTTGCCTACGGCCTGATGCGCACGCTTCAGATGCGTCGCCTCCGGCTGCCGAAGCCGCAGGTCAAGCGTGGAGAGCGGCCCTGAGTACGCACATCTCCGGCTCGGCCGGCGGTACGTCCGCCGGCCGGCCGGGTGATGCCCCGCCCGTTCCCGTCAGCGGGTTCACCGGGGCTTCCTCGGTGTGGCTGAAGGGGCTCGGCGGGCTCCGCAACACCGTCCGCCAGGAGCTGGTGGCCCGGCAGCTCGACGAGCAGATAGCCGCGCGCTTCCCGGTCGGGCAGCGGCTGCGGGTGCTCGACGTGGGCACCGGCCAGGGCACCCAGGCGCTGCGCCTGGCACGGGCCGGGCACACGGTGACCGGACTGGAGTCCGATCCCGAGATGCTGAAGGTGGCCCGGGAGGCGCTCGGCAGTGAGCCCGCGGGCATCCGTGAGCGGGTCCGGCTGATCGAGGGCGACGGCCTGGACACCGGGGTGCACTTCCTGCCCGGCAGCTTCGACGTGGTGCTCTGCCACGGAGTGCTGATGTATGTGCGGGAGCCGGACGCGATGCTGGCGGGCCTGGCCCGGATGCTGGCCCCGGGCGGGCTGCTGTCGCTGCTGGTGCGGAACGCGGACGCGCTGGCCATGCGCCCGGGGACCGCCGGGGACTGGGAGACGGCACTGGCCGCCTTCGACACGGACACGTACACCAACCGGCTGGGCCTGTCCGTGCGGGCCGACCAGCTGGAGGCGCTGACCGCCACCCTCGCCGGGATCGCGGCGCCGCTGCACGCCTGGTACGGGGTGCGCGTCTTCACGGACAACGTGAGCAACGACGTGGAGCTGCCGGCCGCCGCCGAGCTGGAGCAGGTGCTGGCGGCGGAGGACCGGGCCGGCCGGACGGACCCGTACCGCCGGGTGGCCGCGCTGCTGCACCTGTGCGGGGTACGGGGCTGAGCACGGCGGGAGCGGCGCGCCGCGACCGTACGTGACGGGCCGTGTCGGACAGGCCCCGCCCGACGGACCGCACTCGATGCGCCCTACCCGACAGGCCGTACCCAACGGGCCGAAAACGGGGCCGAACGCGAGAATCCAGACATGGATGCCTCCCCCGCACGCGGCCGTGCCCGCGCCCGCAGGCTGCTGCTGCCGCTGACCGCCGGACTCTGCGCGCTCGCCCTGGTGAGCGGCTGCTCGAACACGTCCTCCGGTTCGTCCTCGTCCTCCTCCAGGACCGGGCCCGGCAGTTCCGACTCCGGCGCGACGCGGACCGGGGCCGAGGCCGCGGCCTCCCCGTCCCGGGCCGTCAGCGAACTCCAGGACGACTACCAGGCCGTGATCAGGAACGTGCTGCCGTCGGTCGTGCAGATCGAGGCGTCCGGGGGGCTGGGCTCGGGAGTCGTCTACGACTCCAAGGGGCACATCGTCACCAATGCCCATGTGGTCGGCAGCGCGAAGAAGTTCAAGGTCACCGTCGCCACCGGCGAGAAGGTGACCAGCGCCTCGCTCGTGTCGGCCTATCCGGAGCAGGATCTGGCCGTGATCAAGCTCGACCAGGTGCCGGACGGGCTGAAGCCCGCGAAGTTCGGCGACTCGGCGAAGGTCGAGGTGGGACAGATCGTCCTGGCGATGGGCTCGCCGCTCGGGCTGTCCTCCAGCGTCACCCAGGGCATCGTCTCGGCGCTCGGCCGGACCGTCAGCGAGAGCCGGGCGGGCGGCGGCACCGGCGCGACGATCGCGAACATGGTGCAGACCTCGGCCGCGATCAACCCGGGCAACAGCGGGGGCGCGCTGGTCAACCTGGACAGCGAGGTGATCGGCATCCCGACCCTGGCGGCCACCGACCCGGATCTGGGCGGCAGCGCGGCGCCGGGCATCGGGTTCGCGATCCCGGTGTCGATGGTGAAGACGATCGCCGACCAGATCATCAAGAACGGGCGGGTCGTCGACTCGGGCCGGGCGGCCCTGGACATCACCGGACGTACGGTCGTCGACGACAACTACCAGCCGGCCGGGGTGGCGCTGGTGAGCGTGGCGAGGGACGGCGCGGCCGACAAGGCGGGGCTGCGGCCCGGTGACATCGTCACCAGGCTGGACGACCGGCCGGTCACCACGATCACCTCGCTGCAGGAGGCGCTCGCCGCGGACAAGCCCGGCCAGCGGGTGACGGTGACCTATCTGCGCGACGGCGCGGAACGGACGGCGAAGGTCACTCTGGGCGAGATCTAGCACCTCGTCCGGTGTCCGGGCCCGGCCCCGGACGACGGCGGGCCGGGCCGTTGCCGCGGGTCAGCCCTGGTCGGCGTCGAGGCCCATGGGGCCGTAGACCTTCGTTCCGTCGTCGAAGAGCGTGACCTGCTTTGCCCCGCCGTCGAGGAGTTCCTTCCAGTGCTCACCGATCCAGGACTCCGCGTCGCCCTGGGTGGTGAACTCCTCCGGCTGGAGGGACGGCTCCGTCTCCGTGCCGTCGGACCTCTCGAACCGCCACGTCCACGCCATGTCCGCCTCCTGGAGTCTTTTGGCTGCCCCGCAGCCTAGTGCCTGGGACGGCCGGACGGACCGGCCCGCACCCGTACGGATGCGCCCGGGGCCCCGGGGTCGCGCACCCCGCGCGCGGACGCGGGAGGATCGACGTGTGGAACTGACTCTGCTCGGCACCGGAGCCCCCGACGGGCTGCCGCGGCCCGAATGTCCCTGCGCCGCCTGCGCCCTCGCCCGCGGGGCGGGTGCGCGGTCGTCGACCGCGCTGCTGGTCGACGGCGCGCTGCTGCTCGACCTCACCCCGGACGCCGTGTTCGCCGCGGCCCGTGCCGGTCACTCGCTCAGCGGGGTCCGGCAGGTGCTGCTCACCCATCCGCACGACGGGCCCGCCGTGGAGCTGCCCGCCGGGCTGCCGCCCGCCGGACGGGTGCCGGACGGCCGGGAGCTCACGCTGATCAGCGGGCACCGGGTGCGGGCCGTGCCGATGGACGCGCCGGGGACGGGGTACGAGGTCGTGGGGCCGGAGGGTTCCCGGCTGCTGTACCTGCCCCGGGGCGCCGCGCCCGCCGGGCTCCCGGACCGGGTCGGGGAGCCGTACGACATGGTGGTCGGCGATGTGGTGGGGCGGCCGGACGCGGTGGCGCGGCTGCGGGCGGCGGGGGCGGTCGGCCCGGCCACCGGGATCGTGGCCGTCCACCTGGACCATGACGCGCCGCCGGGCGCCGAGCTGGGCAGGCGGCTCGCCGCGGCCGGGGCGCGGGCCGTGCCGGACGGGACGACGCTGGTGGTGGGCGAGGCCCCCGAGGCCCCGGCGGTGCCCCGGCGCACGCTGGTGACGGGCGGGGCCAGGTCCGGCAAGTCGGTGGAGGCGGAGCGGCGGCTGGAGACCTTCCCCGAGGTGGTGTACGTGGCGACCGGCGGCGACCGGGAGGGGGACGCAGACTGGGCCGCCCGGGTCGGGCTGCACCGGGAGCGGCGGCCGGCCGTCTGGCGCACCGAGGAGACCTGCGAGCTGGCGGAGCTGCTGGCGGCGGACGGGCCGCCGCTGCTGATCGACTGCCTGTCGCTCTGGCTGACCGACGCGATGGACCGGGTGGGCGCCTGGGACGACGCGGCGTGGGCGGGCGGCGGCGAGGAGGCGCTGCGGGCGCGGACCGCCGAGCTGGTGGCGGCGGTGCGGGCCACCCGGCGTACGGTCGTCGCCGTCACCAACGAGACCGGGTCGGGGGTGGTGCCCGCGACGGCCGCCGGGCGGCGCTTCCGGGACGAGCTGGGGCGGCTGAACGCCGCGGTCGCCGCGGAGTGCGAGCAGGTGCTGCTGGTGGTGGCCGGGCAGGCGCTGACGCTGCGCGGCTGAGCATCGCCGTCCGGGCCGGCCCCGGGAAAGGTCCCCGGGGCCGGAGCCGGTGCCGGTGCTGCGGGACCCCCGGGGGAAGATCCTGACTCCGGCCGGGCGCTGCGGGGAGGCGCTGCGACCGGGCGCCGCGTCCGACCCGGCCGCGGCGGAAGACCTCCGCTCCGGAACCGGGCGGGTGCCGGCGCTGCGGGGCCCCCGGGGATAGCCCCTCGCTCCGGCCGGACGCTGCGGGGAGGCGCTGCGACCGGACGCCGCGTCCGATCCGGCCGCGGCAAAGACCTCCGCTCCGGAGCCGGGCGGGTACCGGCGTCACGGGGCCCCCGGGGGAAGGTCCTCGCTCCGGCCGGGTGCCGGAAGGGCTGCGGGTACTGTTCCGCAGTGAGCCCGCCGCCGGGCTCACCGGCCCACTCGACGCATCGACCCGCGAGGCAGACCCCCGTGAATCTGGACGACTTCTCCGATCTGATCGAACGCCCCGACGGCGGCGTACGGCGCGACGCCGAGGAACGACGCGAACGCCTGGTCGTTCCCGCCGGTGCCCTCGGACGTCTGGACGAGCTGGGCGAATGGCTGTCGGCAGCGCAGCAGGCCGTACCGGTCAGGGCGATCACGCAGCCGCGCGTGGTGCTCTTCGCCGGTGATCACGGGGTGGCCTCGCTGGACGTCTCCGGGCGTGCGGCCGGGAGCGCGCACGAGCTGGTGCGGGCCACGCTGGAGGGCACCACGCCGCTCGCGGTGCTGGCCCGCCAGTTCGGCGTACCGGTGCGGATCGTCGACGCCGGTCTGGACTGCGATCCGGAGCTGCTGCCCGAGCCGGTGGTACGGCACCGGGTGCGGCGCGGCAGCGGCCGGATCGACATCGAGGACGCGCTGACGACCGAGGAGGCCGAGCGGGCGGTGCGGCTCGGCATGGCGATCGCCGACGAGGAGGCCGACTCGGGCACCGATCTGGTGGTGCTGGGCGATCTGAGCGTGGGCGGGACGACGGCCGCGGCCACCCTGATCGCGGCGCTCTGCGGCACGGACGCCTCGGTGGTGACCGGGCGCGGTGGTGCGGGGATCGACGACCTGGCGTGGATGCGCAAGTGTGCGGCGATCCGGGACGCGCTGCGGCGGGCCAGGCCGGTCCTGGGCGACCAGCTGGAGCTGCTGGCCACGGTGGGTGGTGCGGACCTGGCGGCGATGACCGGGTTCCTGCTCCAGTGCGCGGTGCGGCGGCTGCCGGTGATCCTGGACGGGGTGGTCTCCGCGGCCTGTGCGCTGGTGGGGCAGCGGGCGGCGTTCCGGGCGCCGGACTGGTGGCTGGCGGGCCAGGCGAGCGGTGAGCCCGCGCAGGCCAAGGCCCTGGACCGGATGGCGCTCAACCCGCTGCTCGACCACGGCGTCATCGTGGGCGAAGGAAGCGGGGCGCTGCTCGCCCTCCCGCTCGTCCGGGCCGCCGCGGCCCTGGCGGCCGAGCTGCCCGAGCGCGAGGCGGACGCGGAGGACGAGGCGGCCGGCGCCGCGTACGACGACGCGACCTGAGGCCACGGACCGAATGGTGCTGCGGTCGCCGGACACCGGCCGCAGCACAGCTCCGCATGCGGTGCGATGCCCCATATGATCGCTTTTCATGGGAGAGGTCCACTTGGCCACCGAAGTATCCGGGCCGGGCGGCGTCCGGCCACCGAGCACCGTACGGTCGCGGCGTGGCGCGGCCTTCACCATCTGGTACCTGCGCGTCGTGTCGTTCATCAACTTCCTGAGCGCCGTGTGGGTCACGCTCGGCAATGACCTGCGCCGCCACAACACGGCGAACTACTTCACTCCCTATCTGCTCACCGCGGGATTCTCCTCCGGGGTGGTCGCGCTCTTCCTGGCGATCACCATGCGCCGCCGCAAGCGGGCCGCCTGGATCCTGAACCTGGTGGTGAGCGCGCTGTTCCTGCTGATCTTCGCCCTGGCGATGGTGTTCCCGGAGGTCCGGCGGTATCCGCAGAACTGGGTCTCGCTGGCGCTGACCGCCGCCTTCGTGCTGGCGCTGCTCCTGGGGCGGCGCGAGTTCTACGCGAAGGGCGACCGGTCCAACCCGAAGCTGGCGGCCGCCGTCGCGGTCGGTGGGCTGCTGGTCACCTCGCTGATCGCCGCAGCCCTGGTCACCCTCACCAACACCGCGCCGCACGGCGACCGGGCGTCCTTCCCGGACCGCTGGCGGTACGGGGCGCTGCGGCTGGTCTCGGTCGCCGACAACGACGCCGCCTTCCCCGGGATCACCACCCCGGGCTGGGTGGACGTCTCGATCAACGTGCTCTCCACGCTGTTGCTGATCGCCGTCGTGTACGCGGCGTTCCGCTCCCGGCGGGCGGTCGATCCGCTCACCGGCGAGGACGAGGCCCGGCTGCGGGCGCTGCTGGAGCGGCACGGCGAGCGGGATTCGCTCGGCTATTTCGCGCTGCGCCGGGAGAAGAGCGTGATCTGGTCCCCGACCGGGAAGGCCGCGGTGGTCTACCGGGTGGTGGGCGGGGTGTCGCTGGCCTCCGGCGACCCGATCGGCGACCCGGAGGCCTGGCCGGGGGCGATCGGGCCCTGGCTGGCCGAGGCCCGTGAGCACGGCTGGATCCCGGCCGCGATGGGGGTGAGCGAGGAGGCCGGCACGATCTACGCCCGGCACGGCCTGGACGCCCTGGAGCTGGGCGACGAGGCGATCGTGGAGACCGCCGACTTCACCCTGGAGGGGCGGGCGATGCGGACCGTCCGCCAGGCGTACAACCGGGTCCGGCGGGCCGGGTACGAGGTGACCGTACGCCGTCACGCGGACATTCCGGAGGCGGAGATGGCCGAGCTGGTGCGGCGGGCCGACGACTGGCGCGACGGGGCGACCGAGCGGGGCTTCTCGATGGCGCTGGGGCGGCTCGGGGACCCGGCCGACGGGCAGTGCGTGATGCTGGAGTGCCGGGACGCCCCGGGCCCGGACGGTGCGCCGGGCAGGCTGCGGGCGGTGCTGAGCTTCGTGCCGTGGGGGCCGAACGGGCTGTCGCTGGACCTGATGCGCCGTGACCGGGACTCCGAGAACGGGCTGATGGAGTTCATGGTCATCGAGCTGCTCAGGCGCGCCGACGAGATCGGCATCACCCAGGTCTCGCTCAACTTCGCGATGTTCCGGTCCGTCTTCGAACGGGGTTCGCGGCTCGGCGCCGGACCGGTGCTGAGGCTGTGGCGCTCGCTGCTCAGTTTCTTCTCCCGGTGGTGGCAGATCGAGTCGCTGTACCGCGCCAACGCCAAGTACCGGCCGATCTGGGAGCCGCGTTTCATGCTGTTCGAGAAGAGCGCGGACCTGCTGCGCATCGGTGTCGCGGCGGGCCGCGCCGAAGGGTTCCTGGAGGCGCCCGGTCTGCCCAAGTGGCTGCACCGCTCGCATCTCGGGACCGGTGGATGAGAGCCGGGCGCGCACTGTGCGGGGCGGCCCGCCGGGAGTGGGGCCCGCTGGCGGGGGCCGTACGCGGGGCACTCGTGGAGAGGCGGTGGCGGGCGGTCGCGATGACGCTCGCCGCGGTCTGCCTGACCGGGCTGCTCCATGTGGTGCAGAACCAGCCGTGGGGCATGGGGCCGGTGCGGGTGCTGGGGGCGGTGCGGGCCGAGGATCCGCTGTGGCTGGCGCTGGCGCGTACCCCCCTGTCGTTGTTCGTACCGGCGCCGGACCTGCCGGTCTGGGGGGCGCTGGCGCAGATCCTGGTGGTGTTCGGGACGGCCGAGATCTGCCTGGGCCGGCGGCGCACGCTGATGATCGCGTACCTGGCGACGCTGGCGGGCACGCTGTACGCGCGGATCGGCGTCGCGCTCGGGCCCGGCATACCGCTCGGGCTGCCGGACGCGGACGCCCGGATCGTGGACACCGGCCCGTCCGCGGCGGTGGTCGGACTGGCCGTCTACGTCTGTTTCGTCCACCGGGCCCGCTTCACCGGGGTCCTGGTGATCGTCGCGATGGTGGCCGAGGTGGCCGTGAAGGACAACCTGGCCGGCAAGGAGCACCTGGTGGCGATCGCCGCGGTGCTGGTGCTGTGCGCCTGCACCGGGCGCCGGGACCGGCGCCGGGCTCAGGAGTCCCGGCCGGGGAGCGGGACCCGGTCCGGGGCGCCGCCGATCAGGTCCTGAATCCTGCGCTCCGGGCCCGCCCAGCGCACGTCGTGGTGGTAGCCGCGCAGCAGGGAGCGGGCGCGGGCCCGGGGCCGGGAGCGGTAGAAGCGCTTCGCCCACGCCGATCCGGGCCGGGCCAGCCGGACCGCGCCGATCAGGGCGACGAAGGGAACGAGCGTACCGACGACCGCGAGGCGCGCCTTGCCCTTGAAGAGGGCGATCAGGACGAAGCAGAAGTTCACGGCCACGGTCAGCAGCACCCCGAGCCGCCCCTGCTGCTCGTCGCTGCTGACCTCGTTCACGCCGAGCGGCGAGAACCCGGCCAGCACCAGCAGGACGAGCGCCGCGGTGAGGGCGACCACCTCCACGCTGCGGCGGCCCTCCTCGGTCCAGTACACGTCGTCGAGGTGCACGATCAGCGCGAACTCGTCCAGCACCAGCCCGGCCCCCGCGCCGAAGATCACGGCGCAGATCCCCGCGGTGGCGCCGTGCCGTCCGCTGGCGACCGCGCCGAAGCCGCCGACGACGCTCAGCACCACGCCGGGGACCACATGGTGGATGTGCAGGCCGCCGGGGGTGATGTTGCGGAACGGGCCCTTCCCCGCCCGGATCATGCGGGTGATGACCCGGGTGACGGCGAAGGTCAGCACGAAGGCGGCCAGGGCGAGGAGCAGCGGCAGCTTTCCCGGCTCGACGATGTTCCGATCGAACCAGTGACCCATGCCACCCACTCCCGATAAGTCTGCTCCATGGTGATTTCATGCGTTACGGGCAATCTATCGGCCGGGCGCAGCGGTTAGCCTGCGCGCCGTGACCTCCCTGAACAGCCACGGCCTCCGTTTCGCCTTCGGCACCCTGACCGTGCTCCCCGTCCGTGTGACCCGCTGGGACCGGGAGACCGCCCGGGCCGGGATGCTGTGCGCGCCGCTGGCCGGGCTGGTGGTGGGGGTGCTCGCGGCGGCGGCCGGCTGTCTTTCGCTGCTGCTCGGCGCGGGTCCGCTGACGGCCGCGATCGCCTCGGCCGCCGTTCCCGCGGTGCTGACCCGGGGGCTGCATCTGGACGGCCTGGCGGACACCGCCGACGGCCTGGGCAGCGGCAAGACCGCCGACCAGGCCCTGCGGATCATGAAGCAGTCGGACATTGGGCCGTTCGGTGTGATCACCCTGCTGTTCGTACTGCTGGCCCAGGTCGCGGCACTCCAGGAGCTGTACGGGCGGGGCTGGGCGGACGGCGCGGTGGCGGCGGTCGTCGCGGCGGTCGCCGCCCGGCTGGCGCTCACCCTGGCGTCCCGCCGGGGAGTGCCGGCGGCCCGCCCGGAGGGGCTGGGCGCGGCGGTGGCGGGCACGGTGCCGGGGCGGGGCGCGGTGCTGGCCGGGGCCGTGGTGGTCGCGGGGTGCGCGGGGGCGGGGGCGCTGCTCGGCGGGTACGGGGCGGTGCGGTGCGCGGGGGCCGTGGTGGTGGCGCTGGGGGTGGCCGGGCTGCTGCTGCGGCGGTGCGTACGGCGGTTCGGCGGGGTGACCGGCGACGTGTTCGGCGCGCTGGCGGAGACCGCGGCGACGGCGGTCCTGGTGGTGCTGACGTTCGGTTAGGGCTTCCCCGGCCGGGCGGCCGGGCATTCCTGCCGCCATACGCCCAGTTCGTACTTCTTCAGCAGGGAGCTGAGCCCCAGCCGCCGCGAGCCGTCGCAGAACCGGGTGAGGGGCAGCTCGTACTCGACGTGGAAGACGGCCTTGCCCGCCTTCACGAACGGGGAGAGTTCCGCGCATTCGCCGTACTGCGCGCACTGCTCGTTGACCGCGAAGTCGAAGTCCGGCTCCAGCTCGGGGATCTGGCCGAGGTCGTTCTTCAGACCGACGGCGAGCTTGTGGCGGTGGGCGAGGCCGGCGATCAGCCGGTTGTAGCGCAGCTGGTCGGTGGCGGTCAGGGGGAAGCCGGTGCGGTTGCGGTAGCCGTCCATGTTGTCGGGCTCGACGGCGTCGAAGCCCTTGCGCGCGCACATCGCGATCCGCTTCTCCATCAGCGGTTCCAGGACGTCGGTGCGGCGGATGTCGAGCCAGCGCTCGCCCTTCCAGCCGTTGCCCCGGCCGAGCACCCGGTCGGGGAACTTCCCGGCGTCCGGGCGGAATTCCTCCCAGGCGCCGGTGGAGAGGTAGCAGATCACCTTGCGGCCCCGGCGGTGCAGGTCGGCGACGGCGGCGGCGTCGTGGTCGAAGCCGTCGATGTCGTACACCGGGACGTCCACCGTCGGGTCGAGCCGTCCGGAGAGCTGCCACTGCCAGCCGAGGCCCGCAGCGGGCCGCCAGTGGTCCTCGGCCTCGGGGCGTGCCGCCCGCGGCTCCGGCGTCGAGGCGCAGCCGGTCAGCAGGACCGTCAACGTCAGCAGCAGTGCGCCCGCCCGCAGGCGCGCGCCCCCACGGGTGTGCATGGTCCCCCCTGGTCGCTCCCGTTCTGCCGACGACCTTACGTGCCGGGCCCGCCGGGGCCGCGCGCGGGCCCGGCCGGGCCGGGCGGGAAGCCGCTTCGAGCCATCGACGGCCCGCCGCCGTGATCCCGCCGCAAAGGCGCGCGTAGGCTCATTCCCGGCACATTGCGGCGGCGTCTACGATGCGCCGGGCACGGTCGGCCCATCCCTCGACCGCCATCGAACTCAACGGAAGCGAGATTTCACCACCGTGACTGCTCTCACTCTCAGCACTGCCGGGGCGGCGACGCTGCGCGCCGACGCACTCGTCGTCGGCGTCGCCAAGGGCTCTGCATCCAAGACTGGGAGTCTGGTCCTCGCACCGGGCTCCGAGGCCGTGGACCAGGCGTTCGGCGGGAAGCTCGCCGCCGTCCTCGAGGCCCTGGGCGCCACCGGTGCCGAGGGCGAGGTGACCAAGCTCCCCGCTCCCGAGGGCCTGAAGGTCCCGGTCGTCATCGCGGCCGGTCTCGGCTCCGCCCCGGAGAAGGGCGAGGCGTACGGCGCCGAGGCGCTGCGCCGTGCCGCCGGTTCGGCCGCCCGCACGCTGTCCGGCTCGAAGAAGGCCGGCTTCGCGCTGCCCACCGACTCGGCCGAGGACGCCGGGGCGATCGCCGAGGGCGCGCTCCTGGGCGCGTACGCCTTCACCGCGTACCAGCAGGGCGAGAACAAGCTCGCCCCCAAGGGCAAGAAGAACGGCAACGGCCCGAAGCCGGCGCTCGGCGAGGTCGCCCTGATCGGCGCCAAGCCGCGTGACAAGGCGTTCAAGGCGGCCACCGAGCGCGCGATCGCGGTGGCCGAGGAGATCAACCGCGCCCGCGACCTGATCAACACCCCGCCGAACGACCTGTACCCCGAGTCCTTCGCCGCCGTGGCCACCGCCGCGGGCAAGGAGCACGGCATCAAGGTGCAGGTCCTGGACGAGAAGGCGCTCGTCAAGGGCGGCTTCGGCGGTCTGCTGGGCGTCGGCCAGGGCTCCACGCACGGCCCGCGCCTGGTGAAGCTGGCGTACACGCACCCGAAGGCGGAGAAGACCCTGGCCCTGGTCGGCAAGGGCATCACCTACGACTCGGGCGGCATCTCGCTGAAGCCTGCCGGTCACAACGAGACGATGAAGTGCGACATGAGCGGCGCCGCCGCCGTGTTCGCCGCCGTCGTCGCGGCCGCGCGCCTGGGCCTGAAGGTCAACGTCACCGGCTGGCTGGCGCTCGCCGAGAACATGCCGTCGGGCAACGCCACCCGCCCGGGCGACGTGCTGCGCATGTACAGCGGCAAGACCGTCGAGGTCCTCAACACGGACGCCGAGGGCCGCCTCGTCCTCGCCGACGCGCTGACCCGCGCCTCCGAGGAGAACCCGGACGCGATCGTCGACGTGGCGACCCTGACCGGCGCGATGGTGCTGGCGCTGGGCAACCGCACCTTCGGCATCATGGCGAACGACGACGCCTTCCGTACCTCGATCCACGAGATCGCCGAGGAGGTCGGCGAGGCCTCCTGGCCGATGCCGCTCCCCGCCGACCTGCGCAAGGGCATGGACTCCCCGACCGCCGACATCGCCAACATGGGCGAGCGGATGGGCGGCGGCCTGGTGGCCGGCCTCTTCCTCCAGGAGTTCGTGGGCGAGGGCATCGCCTGGGCGCACCTGGACATCGCGGGCCCGGCGTTCCACGAGGGCGCGCCGTACGGCTACACGCCCAAGGGCGGCACCGGCTCCTCGGTCCGTACGCTGGTCAGGCTGGCCGAGCGCACCGCCGACGGCGACCTCGGCTGAGGCCACGAGCCCGGGGCACGCGATGACGTCAGGAGCCTCGGGAACCTGATGTCACGAGCCTGACGTACGGCCCCGGGCATAGGCCCGGGGCCGTACGCGTTGCCCCCGACGGCACCACCGCCCGCGGGTCCGGCCGGTTTCGCTCTCAACGAAATCCGCAGGCGTCCGCGCGGCGGCGGCCACCCGGGACGGATGATCATCCGCCCCGGACCCGGGCCCCGCGTCCCGCTCACCGTCAACAAGTGCGAAGATGGGTTCTCGGCAGGACAGGGCCCCCACCACAGGGCCGAAAAACACAAAGCGGCCGAACACCAGCCGACCGGCGGTCATCCCCCAGCGACGGGGCCCGGCGTACGGCGCACATGCATGGAGGACGTGACGTGGCGAACGACGCCAGCACCGTTTTCGACCTAGTGATCCTCGGCGGCGGTAGCGGCGGTTACGCCGCGGCCCTGCGCGGGGCGCAGCTGGGCCTGGACGTCGCCCTGATCGAGAAGGGCAAGGTCGGCGGCACCTGCCTGCACAACGGCTGCATTCCCACCAAGGCCCTGCTGCACGCCGGCGAGATCGCCGACCAGGCGCGCGAGTCGGAGCAGTTCGGTGTCAAGGCCACTTTCGAGGGCATCGACATCGAGGCCGTCCACAAGTACAAGGACGACGTGATCTCGGGCCTGTACAAGGGTCTGCAGGGTCTCATCGCCTCGCGCAAGGTCACCTACATCGAGGGTGAGGGACGGCTCTCCTCCCCCACCTCGGTGGATGTGAACGGCCAGCGCGTCCAGGGCCGCCACGTGCTGCTCGCGACCGGCTCCGTGCCGAAGTCGCTGCCGGGCCTGGAGATCGACGGCAACCGCATCATCTCCTCGGACCACGCGCTGAAGCTGGACCGCGTCCCGAAGTCCGCGATCGTGCTGGGCGGCGGCGTCATCGGCGTCGAGTTCGCCTCGGCGTGGACGTCCTTCGGCACCGACGTGACGATCATCGAGGGCCTGAAGCACCTGGTCCCGGTCGAGGACGAGAACAGCTCGAAGCTTCTTGAGCGCGCTTTCCGCAAGCGCGGCATCAAGTTCAACCTCGGTACGTTCTTCCAGAGCGCCGAGTACACGCAGGACGGCGTCCGCGTGACCCTCGCCGACGGCAAGACCTTCGAGGCCGAGGTGCTGCTGGTCGCCATCGGCCGCGGCCCGGTCTCGCAGGGCCTGGGCTACGAGGAGGCCGGGGTCGCGATGGACCGCGGTTACGTCCTCGTCGACGAGTACATGCGGACCAACGTGGAGACCATCTCCGCCGTGGGTGACCTGGTCCCGACGCTCCAGCTCGCGCACGTCGGCTTCGCCGAGGGCATCCTGGTGGCGGAGCGGCTGGCCGGTCTGAAGACCGTTCCGATCGACTACGACGGTGTCCCGCGGGTGACGTACTGCCACCCCGAGGTCGCCTCCGTGGGCATCACCGAGGCCAAGGCCAAGGAGCTCTACGGGTCGGACAAGGTCGTCGCTCTGAAGTACAACCTCGCGGGCAACGGCAAGAGCAAGATCCTCAAGACCGCGGGCGAGATCAAGCTCGTCCAGGTCAAGGACGGTGCCGTGGTCGGCGTCCACATGGTCGGTGACCGTATGGGCGAGCAGGTCGGCGAAGCCCAGCTGATCTACAACTGGGAGGCGCTGCCCGCCGAGGTCGCGCAGCTCATCCACGCCCACCCGACGCAGAACGAAGCGATGGGCGAGGCCCACCTGGCCCTGGCCGGCAAGCCGCTTCACTCCCACGACTGATCAGTCGACCGGGCGCGACGACGACCTACTTCCGCACTTTCGTAAGGAGCAACTGAAACCATGTCGGTTTCCGTAACCCTTCCGGCGCTCGGCGAGAGCGTCACCGAGGGCACTGTCACCCGCTGGCTGAAGGCCGAGGGCGAGCGCGTCGAGGCCGACGAGCCGCTTCTCGAGGTCTCGACCGACAAGGTCGACACCGAGATCCCGGCCCCCGCCGCCGGCATTCTGGCGTCCATCAAGGTCGCCGAGGACGAGACCGTCGAGGTCGGCGCCGAGCTGGCCATCATCGACGACGGCACGGGTGCGCCCGTCGCCGCCGCGGCTCCGGCCGCCGAGCCCGCGGCCGCCCCGGCCCCGGCGCCGGTCGCCGAGGCCCCCGCCGCCGCTCCGGCCCCCGTGGCCGAGGCTCCGGCCGGTGGCGCCGCCGGTACCGACGTCACCCTCCCGGCGCTCGGCGAGAGCGTCACCGAGGGCACCGTCACCCGCTGGCTGAAGGAGGTCGGCGAGGAGGTCACGGAGGACGAGCCGCTTCTCGAGGTCTCCACGGACAAGGTCGACACCGAGATCCCGGCCCCGGTCTCCGGCGTGCTGCTGGAGATCGTCGTCGCCGAGGACGAGACCGCCGAGGTCGGCGCCAAGCTCGCCGTCATCGGTGCCGCCGGTGCCGCTCCGGCGGCTGCCCCGGCTCCGGCCGCTCCGGCGCCCGCCGCCGCCCCGGCTCCGGCCCCGGTCGCTCCGGCCGCCCCCGCTCCGGCTCCGGCCCCGGTGGCGCCCGCCGCCCCGGTCGCCGCTCCGGCTCCGGTGGCCCCGGCCGCTCCGGCTCCGGCCGCTCCGGCTCCGGTCGCCGCCCCGGCTCCGGTCACCCCGGTGGCCCCGGCCGCGACCTCCGGCGACGACGGCGCGTACGTCACCCCGCTGGTCCGCAAGCTCGCCGCCGAGAACGGCGTCGACCTGGGCGCGGTCAAGGGCACCGGTGTCGGTGGCCGTATCCGCAAGCAGGACGTCGTCGCCGCCGCGGAGGCCGCCAGGGCCGCCGTCGCGGCACCGGCCCCGGCCGCCGCCGCTGCTGCTCCGGTCGCCTCGAAGGCGCCGAAGCTGGAGGCGTCCCCGCTGCGCGGCCAGACGGTCAAGATGACCCGCATGCGCAAGCTCATCGGCGACAACATGATGAAGGCGCTGCACTCGCAGGCCCAGCTGACCACGGTCGTCGAGGTCGACGTCACCAAGCTGATGAAGCTGCGCAACCTGGCGAAGGACGCGTTCGCCGCCCGTGAGGGCGTCAAGCTGTCCCCGATGCCGTTCTACGTCAAGGCGGCGGCCCAGGCGCTGAAGGCCCACCCGGTCGTCAACGCCCGGATCAACGAGGACGACTCGACCGTCACGTACTTCGACTCGGAGAACATCGGCATCGCCGTGGACGCCGAGAAGGGCCTGATGACCCCGGTCATCAAGGGTGCGGGCGACCTGAACATCGCGGGCATCGCGAAGAAGACCGCCGAGCTGGCCGGCAAGGCCCGCGGCGGCGGCCTGACCCCGGACGACATGTCCGGTGCCACCTTCACCATCAGCAACACCGGCTCGCGCGGTGCGCTCTTCGACACCGTCATCGTGCCGCCGAACCAGGCCGCCATCCTGGGCATCGGTGCCACGGTGAAGCGTCCGGCGGTCATCGAGACCGAGGAGGGCACCGTGATCGGTGTCCGCGACATGACGTACCTGTCGCTCTCCTACGACCACCGTCTGGTGGACGGCGCGGACGCCGCCCGTTACCTGACCTCGGTCAAGGCGATCCTGGAGGCCGGTGAGTTCGAGGTCGAGCTCGGCCTCTGAGCCCTCCGGCTGTAACCAGCCTCACCAGCGGCGCCCCCGTCCGGAACACTTCCGGGCGGGGGCGCCGCCGTATTGTCTAGACACCACCGGTCGCCCCGGCAATCGTGGATGGTGTGGACAGCACCGGTCTGCCCCCGAAGGAGCCCCTCATGACCCCGCCCGTCGTCCACTCGCTGCGCGAACAGATCCGCGAGCACATCGTGGAGGGGATCGTCAGCGGGCGCTGGAAGCCCGGTGAGCGGATCGTGGAGCGCCGTATCGCCACCGAGCTGGAGGTCAGCCAGACGCCGGTGCGCGAGGCGCTGCGGGAGCTGGAGACGCTCAGGCTGATCGAGTCGGCCCCCAACAAGGGCGTCCGGGTCCGCAATCTCACCGCCGCCGACCTGGAGGAGAGCTACCCGGTGCGGGCCGGTCTGGAGCAGATCGCGGCCGAGCTGGCGGCCCCGGCCCTCGGCGAGGACTGCTCGCGCCTCACCCCGCACGTGACGGCCCTCTACGAGGCGGACCGGCTGGCCGACGGCGAGGCACAGGTCCGCCACACCGTGGGCTTCCACCGCGAGATGGTGCGGGCGGCGGGCAACGCGGTGCTGCTGCACACCTGGGAGGGGCTGGGCATCGAGGTGTTCACGGCCCTGTCGATCCGCTGGCTGGGCACGGTGCAGAAGTCGTACGCGGAGGAGCACGAGGCCCTCATCGAGGCGTTCCTGCGCAAGGACCCGGACATCGGGGTGCTGGCCAAGGCGCACGTCCTCGGCTGCGCCCCGCGCGCCTGAGGCCCGACGGCCGTACGCATCTGTTGGGAGGGGTGCTCGTCCGTGCGGACCAGTGCCCTTTTTGTACCGTTAAATCCCGTCACTCCGTGCCCCGTTTCGCGGCACCGAATGCCAATTTCTTCATATCGAGAAGTTTTGCCCTTCACCCTTTGATCGATCATCGATCGGCGTCTTACAGTTCACTTCGCGGGCTCACCGCCCGATCGCCCTGTCCTGCCAGTCAGGGCCTTCTCCACCCCCCTCCCACTCCGGAAGGCGGCGATCATGACCGACCCCGTAGGAAAGCTTCCGAGCGAGCTCGATCAGCTCCCGGACCGTGACCCCGAGGAGACCGCCGAATGGGCGGCCTCCCTGGATGCCGTCACCAGGGCCGCCGGCCCGCACCGCGCCGCGTACCTGATGCGTCGCTCGCTGGAGCACGCCGAGGGCGCCGGTCTCGCGCTGCCCAAGCTGCTGGAGACCGACTACGTCAACTCCATCCCGACCGCCGCCGAGCCCGAGTTCGACGGCGACCTGGAGATGGAGTCCCGGATCACCGCCTGGAACCGCTGGAACGCGGCCGCGATGGTCACCCGTGGCTCCCGCTTCGGCGTCGGCGGCCACATCGCCACCTTCGCCTCGGCGGCCTGGCTGTACGAGACGGGCTTCAACCACTTCTTCCGCGGCAAGGAGGGGGACGGTTCCGGTGACCAGCTCTACATCCAGGGCCACGCGTCCCCCGGCATCTACGCCCGCGCCTTCCTCGACGGCCGGCTGAGCGAGCAGCAGCTCGACAACTTCCGCCAGGAGGCGGGCGGCGACGGTCTGCCGTCCTACCCGCACCCGCGGCGGCTGCCCTGGCTGTGGGAGTTCCCCACCGTGTCGATGGGCCTCGGCCCGCTCTCCGCGATCTACCAGGCGCGCTTCAACCGCTACCTGGCCAACCGCGGCATCAAGGACACGTCGAACTCGCACGTCTGGGCCTTCCTCGGCGACGGCGAGATGGACGAGCCCGAGTCGACCGCCGCCCTGGCCCTCGCGGCCCGTGAGCAGCTCGACAACCTGACCTTCGTCATCAACTGCAACCTGCAGCGCCTCGACGGCCCGGTCCGCGCCAACTTCCGCGTGGTCCAGGAGCTGGAGGGGGCCTTCCGCGGCGCCGGCTGGAACGTCGTCAAGACGCTCTGGGGCACCGCCTGGGACGAGCTCTTCCGGCTGGACACCACCGGTGCGCTGGTCCGCCGGCTCCGGGAGGTGCCGGACGCGCAGTTCCAGACGTACGCCACCCGCGACGTCGCGTACATCCGGGAGCACTTCTTCGGTGCGGAGCCCGCTCTCGCCGAGCTGGCGAAGCTGTTCACCGACGCGAAGATCGCCGAGTGCTTCTACACCTCGCGCGGCGGCCACGAGGCCCGCAAGGTGTACGCGGCCTACCGGGCGGCGCTGGCGCACAAGGGTGCGCCGACCGTGATCCTCGCGCAGACCGTGAAGGGCTTCACGCTCGGCAAGGGCTTCGAGTCCAAGAACGCCAACCACCAGATGAAGAAGCTCTCGGTGGACGAGTTCAAGGACATGCGCGAGCTGCTCGGCCTGCCGATCCCGGACAGCGCCTTCGCCGACGGCCTGGTGCCCTACGGCCACCCGGGCACCGACTCCCCCGAGGTCCGCTACCTCCAGGAGCGCCGCGCCGCCCTCGGCGGCCCCGCCCCGGCCCGCCGGGTCCACGCGGTGGCGCTGCCGGAGCCCGAGGAGCGCGCGTTCGCCGCCCTGAAGAAGGGGTCCGGCAAGCAGGAGATGGCCACCACCATGGCCTTCGTCCGCCTGGTCAAGGACCTGATGCGGGACAAGTCCACCGGGAAGCGCTGGGTGCCGATCGTGCCCGACGAGGCGCGCACCTTCGGCATGGAGTCGCTGTTCCCCTCGGCCGGCATCTACTCGCCGCTGGGCCAGACGTACGAGCCGGTCGACCGCGACCAGCTGATGTACTACAAGGAGGCCAAGGACGGCCAGATCCTCAACGAGGGGATCACCGAGGCCGGGGCCATGGCCGACTTCATCGCCGCCTCGACGTCGTACGCGACGCACGGCGAGACGATGATCCCGTTCTACATCTTCTACTCGATGTTCGGCTGGCAGCGGACCGGCGACCAGATGTGGCAGCTCGCCGACCAGCTCGGCAAGGGCTTCATCGTCGGCGCCACGGCGGGCCGCACGACGCTCACCGGCGAGGGCCTCCAGCACGCGGACGGCCACTCGCACCTGATCGCGGCCACCAACCCGGCCTCGCTCAACTACGACCCGGCGTTCGCGTACGAGATCGCGGTGATCGTCAAGGACGGTCTGCGCCGGATGTACGGCCCCGAGGCCGAGAACGTCTTCTACTACCTGACGGTCTACAACGAGCCGAAGCCGCAGCCCGCGATGCCCGAGGGCGTCGAGGAGGGCATCGTCAAGGGCCTGTACCGCTTCAAGGAGGGCGCGCCCGCCCCGGCGGACGCGCCGCGGGTCCAGCTGCTGGCCTCCGGTACGGCGATCCACTGGGCCCTGGAGGCACAGGAGCTGCTGGCCGCCGACTGGGGCGTCACGGCCGACGTCTGGTCCGCCACCTCCTGGGGCGAGCTGCGCCGCGAGGCGCTGGAGTGCGACGCCGCGCTGCTCCGCGGTGAGCAGCGGGTGCCGTACGTGACGCAGGCGCTGGAGGGTGCCCCGGGTCCGGTCGTGGCGGTCAGCGACTGGATGCGTCAGGTCCCGGACCAGATCAGCCAGTGGGTGGAGCAGGACTGGTCCTCGCTCGGCACGGACGGCTTCGGCCTCTCCGACACCCGGGACGCGGCCCGCCGCCACTTCGGCGTCGACGCCCGTTCGATCGCGGTCGCGGCCCTGGCCCAGCTGGCCCGCCGCGGCGAGATCACCGCGACCTCGGTCAAGGAGGCCCGGGAGCGGTACGGCCTCTGAGGCACGGAGCACGGGCGGCGCGCATGCGGACACAATGACCGCATGCGCGCTGCCCGTCTCATCAGAATGGTGCTGCTCCTGCAGTCCCGCCCGGTCATGACCGCCGCGGAGCTCGCCCGGGAGCTGGAGGTGTCGGAGCGGACCGTGACCCGGGACGCGCAGGCCCTGTCGGAGGCGGGCGTCCCGGTCTACGCGGACCGGGGCCGGTCCGGGGGCTACCGGCTGGTCGGCGGCTACCGGACCGGGCTCACCGGTCTCGCCCGGGACGAGGCCGAGGCGCTCTTCCTGTCCGGGCTGCCGTCCGCGCTGCGCGAGATGGGGCTGGCGGACGCCGCCTCGGCCGCCCGGCTGAAGGTGTCGGCGGCCCTGATGCCCTCGTTGCGGGACGCCCCGGACCGTACCGTGCGCCGCTTCCACCTGGACGCGCCCGGCTGGTACCAGGAGCCGGCCACCCCGCGGCCGCTGCCCGCGCTGGCCGAGGCGGTGTGGGGCGACCGGACCGTACGGGCCCGCTATCTGCGGGGCGGGGCGGACAGCGCGGTCGAACGGGAGCTGGACCCGCACGGGCTCGTGCTGAAAGCGGGGGTCTGGTACGTCTGCGCCCGGGTGGCGGGCGACTTCCGGGTGTACCGGGTCGACCGGTTCTCGGACGTGGAGGTGTCGGACGACCGGTTCGAACGGGACGAGCGGTTCGACCTGGCGGGCTTCTGGGCGGAGCGGGCCGCGCAGTTCGCCCGGTCGCTGCTGCGGGCCGAGGTGACGGTGCGGGTGTCGCCCGAGGGGGTACGCCGACTGCCGTACACGCTGGACCGTTCGGCGGTCCGGGAGGCGCTGGGGGCGGCCGGTCCGCCGGACGCCGAGGGGTGGCTCACGGTCACCGTCCCGGTCGAGTCGGAGGAGATCGCGTACAGCCAGCTCCTGGGCCTGGGGCCGGAGTTGGCCGTTCTGGAGCCGGCCTCGCTGCGTGAGCGGTTCGCGGCGGCGGCCGTGCGGCTGCGCGAGCTGTACGGCTGAGTCCCGCGCCGCCCGGCGTCCGAATGCGCCGCTTGCCGCCAGGGCCGATGCTTGATCCGTGATGGACGAGACGGAGTTCTGGGAGATCGTCGACAGCACGCGCACGGCCGCCGAGGGCGACCCGGAGGACCAGGCCGAGCTGCTCGTCGAGCGGCTGGTGCGGCTCGACCCCGACGCGGTGCTGGACTTCGCCCGGCACTTCGAGGCCCGTTTCAACCGCGCCTACCGCTGGGACCTGTGGGGCGCCGCCGTCGTACTGACGGGCGGCACGGGCGAGGGCGCCTTCGACTTCTTCCGGTGCTGGCTGATCGGCCAGGGCCGAGAGGTCTTCGAGGGCGCCCTGCACGAGCCGGACGGGCTGGCCGGTCTCCTCGACGACTTCGACGAGGAGGTCGACGGGGACGGCGAGGAGCTCGGCTACGCCGCCGACGAGGCGTACGAGCAGCTCACCGGTGTGGTCGCGCCGGACCTCGGGCTGCCGCCCCAGCCCGCCGAGCCCCAGGGCGACCCGGTGGGCTTCGACGACGACGCCCTGGCGAAGCGTTTCCCCGGGCTCTGGGCCCGGTTCGGGCCCGGCTGAGAGGCCCTGCGGCTCAGAAGTGGGTTCCGCCGTCGATGCGGATCTCCGTGCCGGTGATGAACGCGCCGTCCCGGGAGCCGAGCATCGCGACGACACCGGCGACGGTGTCCGGGCTGGCGAAGCCCGTGCCGAGCGCCGGGGCGAGCTTCATGAACAGCGACATGTCGGCGTCGGCGGGCAGCCCCGGGCCGTTGCCGCTGGTCATGTCGGAGGAGATCGAGCCGGGCGCGACGGCCACGAACCGCACCCCCTGCTTGCTGTACTCGCTCGCCAGCGCGTGCGTCATCGACTGGATGCCGCCCTTGCTCGCCGCGTACGCCGACATGTACGGGTGCGCGAAGCTCGCGGAGGTGGAGGAGAAGTTCACCACGGCGGGCTCGTTGCCCTCGATGAGCGCCGGTATCGCCTCGCGGATCATCAGGAACGTGCCCGTGAGGTTGACCGCGATGATCTTGTTGAAGAACTCCAGCGAGGTCTTGTGGGTGTGCTCGGAACGCAGGATTCCGGCAGCGTTGACCAGGACGTCGAGCCCGCCGAGGGTCTCCACGGCGGAGGCGACACCGGCCTGGACGGCGGCCTCGTCCGCGATGTCCAGGACCAGGGTGGTGAGGCGCCCGGCGGTGCCGTTCGCCGCGGCGGTGTCGTGGGTGCCCCTCAGTCCGGCCTCGTTGACGTCGGCCGCGACGACCCGGCCGCCCTCGGCGAGGACGCGGTGGACGGTGGCCTGACCGATGCCGGAACCGGCTCCGGTGATGAGTACGCGGCGGCCTTCGTAGCGGTTCATGTCTGTCTCTCCGATCCCGGTGACTGCTGTCCCGGAGCGTCTCGACGGCGCCCCGATGGCGTCTCGATCGATGTCCACCGTACGCCCAAGTGGCACGTTTTGCCACGACGGCATTTCGCGCACACTGCTTCCCTCGCCGGGTAATCTCCTGGGAATGAGCACCGAGCCGACGCAGCCGACCCTCACCGAGCGCCGCAAGGCCGCGACCCAGCTGGAGATCGCCCGCGCCGCGGCCGCGCTCTTCGCCGAGCGGGGGCCCGACGGCACCACCGCGGAGGACATCGCGCACCGGGCGGGCGTGGCGCTGCGCACCTTCTACCGGTACTTCCGCTCCAAGCAGGACGCGGTGGGCCCGCTGCTCTCCGGCGGTGCCGAGCGCTGGCGGTCCCTGCTGGCGGCGGCCGAGCCGGGGGACGCGCTCGCCGGGGTGCTGGAACAGGCGGTGACCGAGGCGTTCCGGATGCCGGGCGAGGACGCCGCCGAGCAGCTCGGCTGGACGCGCGGGCTGCTGCGGGCGGCCGCGCAGGACCCGGCGCTGCGCGCGGTCTGGTACCGGGTCAACCAGGATTCGGAGGAGCGGCTGCTGCCGGTGCTGGCCCGGCTGGCGGGCGAGGCGGCGGACCCGCTGGAGGTCCGGCTCGCCGCGGCCGCCGCCACGGACGCGGTGCGGGTCGCGCTGGAGTCCTGGGCGGCGACGGACGCGCCGGCGACCGGGCCCGGCTCACCGGCCGAGCTGGCCGTCCACTGCCTGCATCAGCTCATGGGCGGCATGCGTCTGTTCACGGGCTGAGGGGCGGCCGCGCCGGGTCCCGGCCGGTGCACGGGCCGGGACCGGGCCCGCGCGAGCGGGACACGGCTGTCGTTCACCAGTTCCCGTGCTGGTGGGGGTGGGCCGTCGGCTTCGGCTTGTCGTGGTGGTGGGGGTGGGCCGTCGGCTTCGGCTTGTCGTGGTGGTGGGGGTGGGCC
Source organism: Streptomyces sp. NPDC056347 (assembly GCF_042262625.1). Classification (NCBI taxonomy): domain Bacteria; kingdom Bacillati; phylum Actinomycetota; class Actinomycetes; order Kitasatosporales; family Streptomycetaceae; genus Streptomyces; species Streptomyces sp. NPDC056347. The sequence goes on from NZ_JBHJQP010000069.1 coordinate 27,329, forward strand.
GTCGGCTTCGGCGCGGGTGCGTGTGTGGGCGGAGCGGTCGGAGGACATGTCACGGTCGGCGACGGCCTCGGCGGCAGCGTGGGAATCGGGAAGACCGGGGGGATCGACACGATCGGCGAGGGGAGCGGCGGCACTTCTGGAACCGGCGGGATCGACACGACCGGCGAGGGGAGCGGCGGCACTTCTGGAACCGGCGGGATCGACACGACCGGCGAAGGAAGCGGCGGCACCTCCGGAACCGGCGGGATCGACAAGGTCGGCGAAGGCGTGGGGACGGCACAGGTCAGTGCCAGATCGGCGTCGGTGACGCTGTTTCCGTCACTGGTGTCGGCCGCGCGGGTGCTGGTCGGCGGGGAGTAGTCGGCCGAATCGGTGCTCACCTGGTAGTGGCCGGGAGCCAGGTCGGTGAAGCTGTAGTGCCCCTGGTCGTCGGTGGTCGTGGTGACGGGCCGGCCGTCGGCGCCCGATACGGGCTGCCCGTTCTCGTCCAGGAGTCGCACCTCCAGTCCGGCGGGCGTGCCGCAGTCGGCGGTGACCTGCCCGGCGATCCGCGAGGACAGCGACGAGGTCCACAGCTGGTAGACGGGGAAGCCGCTCTGCTTGGTGAAGGTGAGGGTGATGCTGGAGACCGGCACGGTGGGCTGGAACCAGCCGGAGGCACCCTTGGTGTCCACGCCGTTGCCGACCAGGGTGCTCGTGGCGGGGTCCCAGTTCGGTACGTCGGTGTCCGTCCCGGCGGCCCCGCACTCGGACGGCTTCGGTGCGGACTCGCAGTAGTTGAAGGCGCCCTGCCAGCCCAGTTGGTCGGTCGTCAGGGGCTGCCCGTCCGCGCCCGTCGCGCTGACCCGGACGCTGTCGGCGTCGATGTCGCCCAGGGTGAACGCGAAGGTCCCGGCGTTCGTAGGATGCTCGAACGTGAGGGTCGTCGTAGACGGCGCCGTGCCCGCGGCGGTCCGCAGAGTGACGTACTCCTTGTCCTGCGACGTGCCGTACCGCTGCCCGACCGGCGTGCCCGGTCCCAGAAAGGCCGAGGCCCCCGACGCCACGGTCGCGGTGGTGCTGTCGGTGGCCACCGCCGCGGTCGGGAAGTCGGTGAGCGGGATGCTGACCGTGCCCGTGGTGCCGCTCATCGACCAGTCGCCGTACGCCGACGTCGCGTCCGCGTACGCCGCTCCCGGCGGCCAGCACAGCACCGCGGCGGCCAGCACGCCGGTACAAGCGGTCCGGGCGACGCTGCGGACAGGGACACCTCTGCCGAAAAACCCCAGTGCCGTCATGCCGCAACCTTCACGTCACGGCCCGCGGCTTCGGCCGGGTCCGGGCTCCGACACGCCGACGTTCAGCCGATCGTCCTACCGGACGCGCGCAGCCCGCCCGGCACCGGCCGCTGCGGCGCTCCTTCGGGCCGGCCCGGTCACGGGGCGAGGGAACGGCCCATCAGTACGTCGTCGACGTAACGCCCGTCCAGGAAGAACTCGCCGGGCAGCACGCCCTCGACGGTGAACCCCTCGGACTCGTACAGGGCGCGCGCGGGCGTGTTGTGCCCGAGGACCCGCAGGGTGATCCGGTTCGCCCCGTCGTCCCGCGCCGTCGCGCAGGCGGCGCGCAGCAGGGCCCGGGCGATGCCACGGCCGCGCGCCCAGCCGGCGACGGCGAGGCCCTGTATCTGGCGGACATGGGAGTTGCAGGCCAGCGGGGTGGGCGGGACCAGCCGGATGTACCCGGCCGGGCGCGGCTCGTCCGCCCCGTCCCGGGCCTCGGCCACCAGGAAGTCCTCGGGACCGTGCCGGTCGTCGAAGAAGGGCGGGTGGGGCGGCTGCGGCCGGGGCATGACGGCGTGCAGGGTCGACCAGGTGGCGCGGTCCAGTTCGCCGAGCGCGGCGTCGTCGGAGAGGGCGGCGGGGCGGACACGGCAGGCAGGGTGCAGGTGGTTCTCGGGCATGCCCGCCACTGTGTCAGACACGGCCGGACCGGAACGGCCCAATTTCCGCGCGCCCCGGGTGGGCCCGGCGGGGCCGCCGGGGGCAGGATGGGCCCATGGTGCACTCGCGTATCGCTGTGACCGGAGCGTCCGGACTCGTCGGAGCGGCGCTGGTGCGTTCGCTGCGCGCCGACGGGCTGGAGGTCGTACGCCTGGTACGCCGCCCCGCCCGGTCCGGCGACGAGGCGGAGTGGGACCCCCGGCGCGGCTACGTCGACGTGGCGGGCCTGGTCGGCTGCGACGCCGTCGTCCACCTCGCCGGGGCCGGGGTCGGCGACCACCGCTGGTCGGAGGCGTACAAGCGGGAGATCCGGGACAGCCGGGTGCTGGGCACGGCCGCGATCGCCGAGGCCGTCGCCTCCCTGGACCCGGCGCCGGAGGTGCTGGTGTCCGGTTCGGCGATCGGCTACTACGGCGACACCGGGGACCGCGCCGTCGACGAGAGCGCCCCGGCCGGCGAGGGTTTCCTGCCGTCGGTCTGCGTGGAGTGGGAGGCCGCCACGGCCGCCGCCCAGGAGGCCGGCGTACGGACGGTGCACGCGCGCACCGGGCTGGTCGTCGCCCGCGAGGGCGGGGCCTGGGGGCGGCTCTTCCCGCTGTTCCGGGCGGGGCTCGGCGGCAGGCTGGGCAACGGGCGCCAGTACTGGAGCTTCATCGCGCTGCACGACGAGGTCGCGGCGCTGCGCCACCTCCTGGACACCGGTTCGCTGTCCGGCCCGGTGAACCTGACCGCGCCCGCCCCGGTCACCAACCGCGAGGTGACGGCCGCGATGGGGCGGGTGCTGCACCGCCCCACGCTCCTCACCGCCCCGGCCCCCGCCCTGCGGATCGCCCTCGGGGAGTTCGCGCAGGACGTGCTGGGCAGTCAGCGGGTGCTGCCGGGGCGGCTGCTGGAGTCGGGCTTCGTGTTCGCCTTCCCGGGAATCGACGGGGCGATCCGCGCCGCCCTGCGCTGAGCGCCCCCCACGGGTGCGCCGCCCGCCGCACCGAATCGGACAGACATGCGACCCCGTGCAACGGTGCCCCGGGTGCGCGCGACTGCGTCCGCGCCCGCCGCACTCCTAATCTCCCAGTAGTGCCGCCGAACTGCCGCCCCCGGGCGCCGGTTCGACGGCACGGCCTGGCGAACTCGGGCATTCCGGGGGCCCGTCGGAGCCGCGGCCCCCGGCGGTCGCGCCGACTCGGGGAGGGGCACATGCTCAGTACGGCACACCACGCGGACGTCGTCATCATCGGAGCCGGAATCGCCGGCCTGTCAGCCGCCCACCGGTTGACCAGCGCGGGACTGACCGTCAGCGTCCTGGAGGCGGGCCCCCGGGTCGGCGGCCGGATGACCACCGCCGAGGTGGACGGCTTCCGGCTCGACCACATCGGCCCGCTCCTCACCACCGCCTGTCCACAGCTGCGCATCACGCCCGGCCTCGAAGGGCTGGTGCTGCGCACCTTCGCCCCGGACGTGCTCGTCCACAGCGAGGGACGCCAGTACCGCACCGGCGACGTGCGGGGCGCTCGGGGCGCGCTCAGGGCAGCGCGCGCCCTCGCGAGCGCCCCCCGGCCGCCGATGGGCGGGCCGATCGACCAGGCCCGGCTGGCCGCCGCCCTGTCCCGGCTCGCCGCGACACCGGCCGCCCGCATCCTGGCCCGGCCCGAGCAGTCCGCGCTCGCCGCCCTGTCCCACCGCGGCCTGCCCGCCCGTACGGTCAACGGCTTCCTGCGCCCGCTGCTCGCCGCGCTGCTCGCCGACCCGGGGCTCACCACCTCCAGCCGGTGCGCCGATCTCGTACTGCGCGACTACGCGCGCGGCAGGCTGTGCGTGCCCGAGGGCGGCTCGTCCACGCTGCCCGAACTCCTCGCGGCCGCGCTGCCGCCCGGCACCGTGCGTACGGGTGTGCATGTCACGGCCGCCGACATCACCTCGGTCCGCACCGAGGAGCACGGGGAACTGGGCTGCCGCTCCCTGCTGGTGGCGACCGGCGCGGGCGCCGCCGCCGAGCTGCTGCCCGGGCTCAGGGCGCCGTCCTTCCACCCGGTGACGGTCCTTCACCACACCGCCCCGGCTCCCCCGCCGACCGGGACCGCCCTGCTGCTGGACGCCGACCGCTCGGGCCCGGTGGCGCACACCGCGGTGATGAGCGCGGTCGATCCCACGCGCGCCCCGCGCGGCCGTACGCTGATCAGCTCGACGGTGCTCGGCACCCCGCCGCCCGGACTGGAACGCGCGGTCCGCACCCATCTCGCCACGCTGTACGGCATCCGCACCGACGACTGGGAGCTGCTGGCCGTCCACCACGATCCCGAGGCGGTCCCGGCGATGCCCGCCCCGCACGACCTGCGCCGCCCGGTGCGGCTGCTGGCCGGTCTCTACGTGTGCGGCGACCACCGCGACACCAGCACGGTCCGGGGCGCGCTGCACTCGGGGCGCCGCGCCGCCGATGCCGTCCTCGCCGATCTGGGAGTGCGTCCGGTGAGCGGGACGCCGCTGCCCGAGGCGGCCTGACCGGAGGGGAACACCAAGCTCGCGGCTCCGGCCCGGTGGGTTCTGTGGACCCGGCCCGGAGCCGCGCTCGAACAGCCGGGGCGCACCGGCGGGCGCCCCGGCCCGTCCCGGGGGCCGGCACGTTCCGAAGACCCGGCCGGACCGGCGCGGAGGCCCGGCACGACCCGGAAACCCGGCCCGTTCCGGAGGCCCGGCCGCGGTCTCAGCCCAGCGCGGCCACGCGGTCGCGGTAGCCGCGCACGGCGGCGGCGTCCCGGTAGGGCTCCAGTCGCCGCTCGAATTCCTGTACGTACTCCGTGGCGCGCACCGACCGCATCTCCGCGGCCTGCTGGGCGGCTTCCACGCCGAGCGCGCACGCCTGGTCGAGCTCGCCGAGCCCGAGCCGGGCGGAGGCCAGCACCACCCGGCAGAACAGCCTGCTACGGGCGTACGCCGGGGCGCGCAGCTGGAGCGAGCGCTCCGCGTACTGCGCCGCGGCCCGGTACTGCTGGAGGTCCCGGTGGCAGTGGCCGAACTCGTCGGCGAGCTGGGCCTCGTCGAAGTGCCGTGCCCAGTGCGGCACTTCGTCCCCGGGCCGGGCGATGTCCAGCGCGCGTTCGGCCCGCGCCAGCGAGGTGGTGCAGGCCCTGGTCTCGCCGAGCACCCCGTGGCCGCGCGCCTCGACGGCGTGCAGCAGGGCCTGGACCACGGGCGGCGCCGACGAGCCGACGCCCTGCTGGGCCACCCGGGCCAGCTGCACGGCCTCCCTGCCGTGGCCCAGGTAGACCGCCTGGCGGCTCATGGTGGTCAGCACATAGCTGCCGTAGGCGCGGTCACCGGCGGCCTGGGCGAGCCGGAGCGCCTGGACGAAGTACCGCTGGGCCAGGCCGTGGGCCGCGATGTCGTACGAGGTCCAGCCGGCCAGCCGGGTCAGGTCGGCGGCGGCGGCGAAGAGTCTGCGCCCGGTCGCCTCGCCGTAGGTGCCCCGGAGCATGGGTTCCGCCTCGTGCTCCAGGTAGCGGACGAGCGCCTGGCGGGCGTGGCCCCCGCCGTAGGCGTGGTCGAGGGTACGGAAGAGCTCGCCGACCGAGCGCAGGGCGGCCACGTCACCGCCGCTGACCCGCTGGCCGGAGTCCCGCTCGGAGTGCCGCTGGCGGGGCAGGTCGAACCCCTCGGGCAGTCCGGGCACGGAACCGGGGGCCTGCGGAATCGTAGGGGCGGCCGGCGGCGCGGGCGGCCGGACCGTCCGGGCGGGCACCGCCCCCCGTGCGCCGGGCGTGTTTCCGGGCGCCCCGTACGGGCCGTGCGCCCCCGGCGCCGGGCGTGCCCCGCCGTGCCCGCCGGGGCGGGGAGCGCCACCGGGCCCGGCGCCCTCCGCCGCCCCGCGCGCCCCCGGCGCCCCGCCCGTCGCGCCGGACCCCCCGGGCGCGGGGCGGCCGCCCCGGCCCACCGATTCGTCGGCCCGGCCGATCAGCCAGTCCCTGCTGGGGACCACCAGCCCCGCCGGGGTGAAGGCGATCTTGCGCAGTTCCGTGTGGCTGCCGGAGTCCTTCCGCCACAGCCCGCTGACGATGTCGACCGCCTCCGCGGGCGTGGCCGCGAACTCCAGACCGGCGTAGACCGGGGCGCAGGCGTCCAGACCCAGGTCCTGCGCGGAAAGCCTGCGCCCGAGCCGCCGGGTGAAGACCTCCGCGATCAGTGCGGGGGTGGTGCCGCGCGGCTGCTGGCCGCGCAGCCAGCGGGTCACGGAGGTCTTGTCGTACCGGAGGTCGAGGCCGTGTTCGAGGCCGAGCTGGTCGACCCTGCGGGCGAGACCGGCGTTGGAGAAGCCGGCCTCGGTGATGAGCGCGGCGAGCCGGCGGTTGGGGGTGCGCTGCGGAGGTCGTTCCGACATCAGCTGTACGGTCTCCTGCCTTCCGGGCCGGGCGGGCAGCCCTTGGGGAACGGCGCGAATTTAGCGGCCCCCGCACCGGTCACAGCCGCCTTAGCTTCACTTTCATCCGATCGTGTGAGGATTGAGGGCGGCGCTGACGGGAAGACCTGCCGGGCCGCCGCCCGCGAACCGGTCGTACAGTGGCCGAGGGCGTGAATCAGTGCATGGTGACGCGGCTCCGGGCACCCCGCCGCCCGCGCACCACAAGAGGAAGGCATCTGTCGTGGCTGAGCTTCGGTTCGTCCGGCTGGGATTCGGTGAGGAAGCCGTCGACTACCAGGAGGCCTGGCAGAAGCAGCGCGAGGTGCACGCGGCCAGGTTCGAGGACACCGTCCCGGACACCTGCCTGCTGGTGGAGCATCCGCCCGTCTACACCGCCGGTCGGCGCACGGCCGACAGCGAACGCCCCCTGGACGGCACCCCCGTCATCGACGTGGACCGCGGCGGCAAGATCACCTGGCACGGCCCCGGGCAGCTGGTGGGCTACCCGATCCAGAAGCTGCCCCGCCCGGTGGACGTCGTCGCGCACGTCCGCCGCCTGGAGGAGGCGCTGATCCGGGTCGCCGCCGAGTTCGGCGTGGAGACCACCCGGGTCGAGGGCCGCAGCGGGGTCTGGGTGCTCGGCGACCCGGTCGAGGAGCGCCCGGCGATCGGCGGACTCTCCCTCGACTTCGACCCCCGGCTCCAGGACGAGGAGTTCGACGCCCGGCTGAACGGCCCCGAGTACGCCCCGTCCAACGCCGGGCAGCGCCGCGAGGACCGCAAGCTGGCGGCGATCGGCATCCGGGTCGCCAAGGGTGTGACCATGCACGGCTTCTCGTTCAACGTGAACCCGGACAACACCTGGTTCGACCGGATCGTGCCGTGCGGCATCCGGGACGCGGGCGTCACCTCGCTGGCGTACGAGCTCGGCCGCGACCTCACCATCGCCGAGGTGCTCCCGGTCGTCGAGAAGCACCTGCGGGACGTCCTGGAGAACGCGGAGCCCGCACCGCGCGCCGTCGAGCGCCCCGCGGACGCTCCGGCGGGCACCGCGGCCGATGCCGCCACCGATGCCGTGGCCACGGCGTGACGGTCGGATCACGCGGCCGGGAATAGGCCCCGCCTGCCACAGGTTGGCCGGACGTAAAGCCGTGTGAACCACGGGCGTACCCTGGTGTCCGCCGAAGAATCCAATGAAGAATCCAATGCAGTGAAAGCAAAGGGGAGTGCCGGAGTGTCCGCTGTCGCACCCGACGGGCGCAAGATGCTGCGCCTGGAGGTCCGGAACAGCCAGACCCCCATCGAGCGCAAGCCCGAGTGGATCAAGACCCGGGCGAAGATGGGCCCCGAGTACAACCAGCTGCAGAAACTCGTCAAGAGCGAGGGTCTGCACACGGTGTGCCAGGAAGCCGGCTGCCCCAACATCTTCGAGTGCTGGGAGGACCGCGAGGCCACCTTCCTCATCGGGGGTGACCAGTGCACCCGGCGCTGCGACTTCTGCCAGATCGACACGGGCAAGCCGCAGGCGCTGGACCGCGACGAGCCCCGCCGGGTCGGCGAGTCCGTCGTCACGATGGACCTGAACTACGCCACCATCACCGGCGTCGCCCGCGACGACCTGGAGGACGGCGGTGCCTGGCTGTACGCGGAGACCGTGCGCCAGATCCACGCGCTGACCGCCCAGCGGGAGGCCGGCCGCACCAAGGTCGAGCTGCTGATCCCCGACTTCAACGCGGTCCCCGAGCAGCTCGCCGAGGTCTTCTCCGCCCGCCCCGAGGTGCTCGCGCACAACGTGGAGACGGTGCCGCGGATCTTCAAGCGGATCCGCCCCGGCTTCCGCTACGAGCGCTCCCTGGAGGTCATCACCCGGGCCCGCGAGGCCGGCCTGGTGACCAAGTCCAACCTGATCCTCGGCATGGGCGAGACCCGCGAGGAGGTCAGCGAGGCGCTCCAGGACCTGTACGACGCGGGCTGCGAGCTGATCACGATCACCCAGTACCTGCGCCCCTCGGTGCGCCACCACCCGGTGGAGCGCTGGGTGAAGCCGCAGGAGTTCGTGGAGCTGAAGGAAGAGGCCGACGAGATCGGCTACTCCGGTGTGATGTCCGGGCCGCTGGTCCGGTCCTCGTACCGCGCGGGCCGTCTCTTCCAGCAGGCGATGGACCGTCGTGGCGCCGCCGCGACGCCCGCGGTGTGAATCGCGGCACAGGAGACCACTGATCGGTCATGGCCGGTACGAAGCGGTCCGTACGCTCCCCGCAGGTCCGGGGAGGGTACGGACCGCTTCGGCGTGCGCGCCCGCCGGATCGGGGTTTTCATTGGTGTTTGACCGTCCGGTCACACGCTGGTAACACCGAGCAGTGACGCTGGGTGCGCACGACGCGCGGCACGGGCCCGGACGGTCCGGGCCGCCGGGCCGGCGCGAGCCGCCCGCACCGCCCATTCCGCACATCCGCTCCGAGGAGATCTCCACGATGCAGGCCGTGCCGGTACGCGCCACCGCCCTTCCGTCCGTCACCGCCGCCCTGCGCGCGGTCGAGTCGCTGGTCCTGGCCGGCGGGCAGCGCACGGCCCGCCGCAACGCCTGGTCCGCCGTCCAGGAGGACCGGCGCCGGGCCAAGGACAGGGTCGAGGCCGAGTCCGTGCTGTCCGTACTGGAGGCCGCGGCGGACCGGCGTTCCTGAGCCACGTAAACTTCTTCATATGGCGAGGAAGGCAAAGACTGAAGGCGCGGACAGCGCCGAGAACGCGGGGCGGCTCAAGCAGATCGCCCTGACCTACAAGATGGCCAGGAAGAGCGATCCGAAGATCGGTCTTGTCGTCGCGGGCGTGGGAATCGTCACCTTCGGCGTCCTCCTCGGGATCGGTTTCGCGATCGGTCACCCGGTGTACCTGGGCATCCTGGGCTTCGTACTGGCCCTCCTCGCGATGGCGATCGTCTTCGGACGGCGTGCCGAGCGTGCTGCCTTCGGGCAGATGGAGGGGCAGCCGGGCGCCGCCGCGGCGGTGCTGGACCGAGTGGGCCGCGGCTGGACCACGACCCCCGCGGTCGCGATGAACCGCAGCCAGGACGTCGTCCACCGCTCCGTGAGCAAGGCCGGCATCGTGCTGGTCGCCGAGGGCAACCCGAACCGGGTGAAGCCGCTGCTCGCGTCCGAGAAGAAGAAGATGGCGCGCATCCTGGTCGACGTACCGGTGCACGACATCATCGTCGGCAACGACGAGGGCCAGGTGCCGCTCAAGAAGCTGCGTACCAAGATGCTCAAGCTGCCGCGCGTACTCACCGGCCCGCAGGTCACGGCGGCCAACGACCGGCTGCGCGCGATGGGCGACCTGATGAGCAACATGCCGCTCCCCAAGGGCCCCATGCCCAAGGGAATGCGGATGCCGAAGGGCGGAAAGACCCGCTGAGGCGCGTTCTCGCGAAGCAACGGTAGAGAGGCGGGGTGCGAAAC
>NZ_JBHJQP010000070.1:0-37092 GCF_042262625.1 Streptomyces sp. NPDC056347
GTGGGCCGACGGGCCCGCCGCCCCGCTCTGCGTTTCCGGCCCGCCTCAGGGCCCCGCCCCGCCCCGGCCGAGCGTGAACCACACCGCCTTCCGGTACGGCACACCGCCGCCCAGCACCCGCGTCCCCCAGGCATCCGCCACCCGCTCCACCAGCAACAGCCCGCGCCCGCACTCCGGTTCACGGGACCCGTCCCGCTGCTCGGGACACCTGGGCAGGGCCCAGTGGTCGTCGTCCGCGACGGAGACGGTGACCTGCTCGTCCCCCACGGCGACATGGACCTGGATCAGCGCCGTGGCCGTATGCCGGTGCGCGTTGGCAACCACCTCCGTGACACACAACCGCGCGTCGTCCACCAGCCCGGCCAGCCCGCCACATCTGCTGACGGCCAGCAGCGACGCCAAGAAGTCCCGCGACACCTTGGCTGCCCCGGACGTGTTGGGCAGGGCCAGCCGGTAGATCTCGCCGCCCGGCGGGCCCGGTGGCGAGGGGTGTGCGGTGGCGTGGACTGGGGTCATGTCGTTCTCCCAACGCGATGCGGTGCGAACGGGGGGTGCGTCACTCGTCGTCCGTGGCGATGGCTGTGCGCGGGCGTGAACGAACACACCTGCGTACAGCTGCACTTCGGGCTTACCGGCGTGCGGCGCGGCTGTGAGAACGGTAGCGTGGGCGTATCAATTGTTGTGGAGAAACCCATCATTCTTGCTAGAAGTGGACCCCTTCGAGCGATGCGGCCAGACTGGGTTTCGACAAGAGGAGAGGTTGATGCCACCGAGGAAACCCCCTACCGTCCGGCAGTGCCGACTGGGCGCGGAGCTGCGCAAGATGCGCGAGCACGCCGGCCTGACGCCAACCGAGGCCGCCGCTCTGCTGGGCACGGACCGCACCACGATCAGCAACACCGAATCGGGGCGGTTCGGCGTGAGCGGCACGCGAGTTCGCACATGGGCCGGGCACTACGAGTGCTCCGACGCGGCCTATGTCGACGCACTCGCCGCCATGGCCGAGGAGCGGATAAAGGGGTGGTGGGAGGACTACCGCGGAGAGCTGTCCGGGAGCGCCCTCGACCTGGCGGAGTTGGAGCACCACGCGACGGGCTTCCGGTCGGTCCAGATCATGCATATGCCCGGCCTGCTCCAGACCGAGGACTATGTGCGTGCCGTCTACGCGGAGGCGCTGCCGGCACCGACTCCGGCGATGCTGCGGCGAAGGATCTCGCACCGGCTGAGGCGCCGTGACGTGCTCGACCGGTCGAACCCGCCCAGCTGCACGTTCCTGATCCACGAGGCGGCGCTCCGGATGCGATTCGGCAGTCGCAAGGTGGTGTGTGGACAGCTCGATCACCTGCTGACGGAGTCGGAACGTGACAACGTCACCGTCCGGGTGATTCCGTTCGCGGCGGGTGGCTTTCCGAACGCCAGTAGTTCGGCAAACTACGTCTATGGTCCGGTACCGCAGCTCGACACCGTGCAGACGGACACCCCGACGGGGTCCGGATTCGTGGACGCCGAGGCGCGGCTCCGGGTCTTTCGAGCGGTGCTCGACCGGACGGAAGGGCGGTCGCTCGATCCGCAGAGTTCCAGAGACTTCATCAAGGAAGTCGCAGAGCAAGTGTGAAGGCGTGAGAACCATGGATATTCAGTGGCGTAAGTCGTCCAAGTCGTCCGACGCGGACGGCAACGACTGCCTGGAGCTGGCGGAGCACGGTGGTGAGATCCTGCTGCGCGAGAGTGACAACCCGGATGTGGTGGTCCGTACGACCCGTGCCAAGCTCCGCGCGTTCCTTGGCGGCGTCAAGGAAGGCGAGTTCGACGACCTGGCTTGATCGGTCGAGCTGCCGTTTAGGCCCGCCCGGGAACGTCAGACGAAGGGTGTGAGGGACATAGGGATTCAGTGGCGCAAGTCGTCGAAGTCATCGAATGCTGAGGGCAACAACTGTCTTGAGCTGGCCGAGCGTGGCGACGAGATCCTGCTGCGCGAGAGTGACAACCCCGACGTGATCATTCGTACGACCCGTGCGAAGCTCCGCGCGTTCCTTGGCGGCGTCAAGGAAGGCGAGTTCGACGACCTGGCCTGATCCATAGCGCTCCTACTTTCGGGCGGTTCCCATCGGCGCAGGTGGGGGCCGCCCGAAGCATGTGCGGGTGGCTTGGACGGGATCGTCGATTTGCTTGCGTTGGCTCCCCGGCTCTCACTCGTTAGATATCAAACGCTTGATACGAGACTCCATCAAACGCTAGCTTCAGGCGTGCGTCCGGTCGGCCTGCCCTTGGCGGGCGGGTGTCGGGTGCGCAACTCCGGCCAACGCTGCGCCCGTTGGGTGGAGTTCCGAAGGATCGCCCCGCGCTCGCGGCTCGTCACGCCGGCGGCGGGTGCGGGGTGGTCCCGGTGGGCGCCAGGAGAGGGCCGTGCTCGACCGCCAACGCCCCGCGCCGTCCGCGACACGCGTCTTCTGGTGCGAGCGGGTCACCTATCGCACGCTGGAGGCGGACGAAATCGCCGAGGTGTCCCGGCACATGGCACTGGAGCCCGCCGAGACGATCCGCTTCATCCGCATGAACGTCCGGGCGCTGGCCGTCGGACTGTCGCCGCTCGAACGCCACCGCGCACTCAGCTGGGTCGAAGGCGGCGGATGCGTCGGCGCGCTCGCCGCACTCCATCGCGGGGAGCCCTGCGGGCTCTCGCTGAGTCACGGCGACGCGTGGATCGAGTGGACCGTGCGTCCGGGCATCGGCTTGCCCGTGGACGCCGAGAATCTGCCGTCGGAGTAGTCGCAAGGGCGAACATTTCTCGAGGTGCGCACCGGGCTGGAACTGGCAGATGCGCCTGCGAGCGAACGATCTCGGACGTAGTTGGCGGATTGTCATTTGCTGATTGCAACAGCGATGTTCGACTTGATAGAGATGACCATCAGAACGCACGTCCGCCGAATGAGCGTGCGATCGATCGCGACGCGCTGGGGGGCTTGTTGTGGCGGGGTGGGACATACGACCGCAGGGCGTGCAGGGGCAGTTGCGGGTGGTCGGTGAGCATGCGGGCGACATGCAGAAGGCGTTGACCGCGTTGCTGAAGACGGTGTCGGAGGCGGCGAAGGCCGCAGGGACGGCGGTGCCGGGGCCGCAGGCGTCCACACCTCTCCAGGGGCCGGTGGCGCCGGGGCAGGCTCCGTTGTCGCGGGCGGCGACCGGGCCGGTGGCGGCGGCGCTGGCGGAGTTCCTCAATGTGCGTGAGAAGGACTTCGTGTCGATGGCGGAGCGGACCGAGGCCGCGGTGCTGGGCGCGGTGGACGCGACGAACGCCTATGTGCGCGGGGACTTGGAGACGGCCGAGCGTGCGCAGAACGCCGCCAGGGCCGTGCGCGTGGACGAGCTGCGCCGGATGCGGGGGACGCGGTGAGCGGCGGGGGTGCACCGGTCGATCCGCTCGGCGTACCTGTGTTCACCGGCGATCTGGCGCTGCTGGACGTGAAGGTGACGGAGCTGTCGGGGCGCGGGGCGAAGATCGCGGAGACGGCCGGTGACGTACACACCAGCTTCGGTGGGCTGAGCGCCTTCTACCAGGCGCCGGAGGCGGAGCAGCTGTTCGCGACGACGGCTCCGGTGGCGGCGAAGGGGCGCTCGCTGAGCGAGGACCTGAGCGTGGTCGCCGGGGCGCTGGGGACGTACTCGCAGGACGCGTTCCCGCTGGTGGAGAAGTTGAAGGCGCTGAAGCGGGACGCGGGCGCCTTCCGGGTGAAGGCGAACGCGGACGAAGACTGGGACGAGGACGGCGACCTGGTCGAGGAGAACAACCGGCGCCGGGCGGAGATAGCCGAGGTGTGGGCCGCGTTCCAGGAGGTGGAGCGGGCCTGCCACGCCAAGATCGTCGCCCTGGTCGGTGGTCCGCCGCTGAAGACCGGTGACGGCTCGGGGAAGGCGGGGACGTACGGGTACGACGCCGAGGCCCTGAAGCAGGCGGAGAGCCTGCCGTGGGGCGAGGCGGTGGAGGAGTCGGTGCCGTGGTGGCAGGTGTGGGAGCACGCCTACGACTTCGGCAAGGGCTTCGTCGTCGACGGGGTCGTGGGAACCGTCAAGGGGCTGGGCACCCTGGTCGGCGTCGACGGCTGGGACGACATGAAGCAGGCATGGACGGGCCTGGCCAAACTCGCCACCGGTCTCTCACCCATCACCATGCTCACCCTGCACCTCCTGCCCGGGGACCACAGTGAGTGGATCCGTGACTCGCAGGCCGCGGTGCGGGAGACCGGCAAGGCGCTGGTCGCCTGGGACGAATGGGGCTCCAACCCGTCCCGCGCGGCCGGAGCGGTCACGTTCAACGTCCTGACCACCGTCTTCACCGGCGGCTCGGGCAGTGCTGCCGCAGGAGCCGGCAAGGCGGGCCTGGCCGCCAAGGCCCTCTCCGTCGCGGGCAGGACCGCCCGTGTCGTCGACCCCATGACGTACGTCTTCAAGGGCGCGGGCGCCGGTCTGAGCCGCATCGGGGACGCCTTCACCCGCCTCAAGGCCCTGGACATCACCAGCATCCCGCCCCTCCCGGACCACGTCATCACCGTCCCCGAAGGCACCGTCCGCCTCCCGGACGGCACTCTCCACCTCCCCGAGGGCGCCGCGATCCCCGACGGCGCGACCGCCCTCCCCAACGGCACGATCAAACTCCCCGAGGAGGCGATAGCCCTCCCCGAGGGCTCCGTCCGCTCCCCGTTCTCCGACGACCCCGTCTACTACGACCGCCACGGCAACCTCTACAACGAGAACGGCGCCCTCATCCAACGCGCCGAGCAGGCCGTCAAGGAACCCAACCTCGACGCCCACCCCCCGGCCGAGATCCGCGAACCCGCCCTCACCGCCGCAACCGCCCACCACGCCGCCGACCACACCCCGGGCGGCACCGCCGGTTACACCCCAGCCCACAACCACCTCGACGACACCACCCCCACCGGCAGGCCTCCCGGCAACGACCCCACCCACCACTCCGGCGGCTCAGGCACGGGCCCCATCGGTGATCACCCACCCACAGGTTCCGCGAGTGACAGCGGACTCTCCGGCATCCCACACCCCGGTGGCCCGGGCAGAGGCTCCGGCCTCGGCGACAGCCTGACCCCGCCATCAAGCCAGCCCGTGCCGCGCCCCGACTTCATGCACGACGGGCCCAACCCGTACCGTTCCCGCAAGCCGCTCACGCCGGAACAGATAGAGGAAATCCAGGTCTATCGCGCCAACGAGGAGCCGGGGTACTTCGAGCGTTTCTACCGAAAGGACGGGACGCGTGTAAGGGTGGAGCGGATTGACGAGAGCGGACTCACGCCACCCCAGCTCACTCGCTTGTTGGAAACCGACCCATGGATCCGCGCCAAGGACGCGCCGCAACCGCCGTCCCCTCACTACCTGGATGAGAAATACATATCCGTCACCGAAAAAACCGTAAAGAGTAAGTCCAGGCTCAAGGCTTTGAACGAGATGGCTCGGAAGCGTTTTGAAGCCATTCAATGGGACAATTTGACGGAAAAATTTAAGGCGGATGCAGATAAGAATCACAAGATTCTGAACACGTCTGATTCGGGTAAAATTCTGAAAGAGGCGACAGAGGAGTATAGGGTCGCCCACACTGAGATGCGTGACGCTGCAGAGGCTCTGGGTGAGGGGGCGGCGGAGCTTCATTACATGGCCGACAGGTATCCGGACTTTGAGCAGCAGCCTCTGCTCGGCCCGAAGAATGGAAATGATCAATTCGATCAGGTGTGGAAAAACGAAGATGGTAAATTCGTTGTCATTGAAGCGAAGAGCAGCTCGAAAGCGGACCTCGGGCGAAGGACTCTCCCTAGTGGTAGGCAGGTGTCTCAGGGGAGCCGTGAATATTTCTTCGAAATTATCGAAAAGATGAGACGGAGGGGCGAAGGGGAAACGGCGCAAGCCTTGGTTGATGCCTTGGATGACGGAAAGTTAGAGTACGTCCTAGTTCGAGGGAATAAAAATTCGGGAACATACACCGGATATCAATACCGACGGTTCGATATTAGTAAGGGGACGCTCTCGTGACGGTAAATTTTTCTCGCCATAATCTTCCATCTGGTCCTGATTCCGAGAGGCTTGCGGAGCAGGTGGACGTGGATCTTTTCAGGAGAATCGATCGTCTCGAAGAGAAGACCGAAGTGATCGATTTTGCATTCAGCTCGGCCATTCTCTCATTGCGTGCTCATTGTGTTACTGACCCGCGGGCAGCAGCGGTGGAGACGTGGGAGGCTGCGGTAAACGCAATGCAGCTCGGTTCGGCGTTTTTTGCTGTGACTGGCATTACTGAAGGTCATGTGGAGTGCCGGATCAATCGGAAGATGCGGACGCTGCCGACCGCCAGGGGGCCGCGGTCGTCTGCTGATGCGGGGAACTGGCTGTCTGCTTTCTGGTTGGCTGTGATTTGTCGGGAGCAGCAGCGGATGACGGAACTGTGTGAGATTCCGCTGGATCGGTTGCGGGCTCCAGAAGGCGCGTTTGACGAGTACATCTACCACTGGGTGGACACTCTGCAGACTTATTGGCTTCAGCGTCCTGGTTTGGTGGAGAAGCTCACCGCCGCGATTGAGATGTCGGACCCCTCCGTGGCTCGGATCGCTCCGATCGATCTTTTGCAGGGGCAGCTCTATCCGCCGATCAACCTCTTCTACCATTTCGTGACCAGGGACACCGAGGGCTTCACTCCCGCTCTGATCGAGACGCTGAAGTTGCACCAGGCGTACTGGACGCTGACCGAGGAGCGTGCAACCGACATCGACGGCAGCATCGCGCTCGGGCCGCTCGCCATCGCCTGTCTCGCGTACGACGGGAAGTTCCCGATCGGTGTCGAGTCCGACTACCTGCCGAAGCATCTTCTCCAGCACACCTGGCTCGGTGAATTCCCCACCTGAGCCAACCGGGATCACCATGCGGTCCGGTCGGATTCGAAACCGGGCCGCGAATCGCGTGTATCCCTCCGTGCAGCATGTTTCCGTCACAGGGAGAGCTTCTTGAGCTTCGGCGACCCGAACACCCCGTACAACCCGCAGACTCCAGCGGCCCAGCCCGGATACCCTGCCCCGGCGCCGCAGGACATGCCCGGGTACGTCCCGTACGGGTATCCGCCATACGGGACGTACGCGCCGGTGGGACGACATGAAGCAGGCGTGGACGGGCCTGGCCAAACTCGCCACCGGTCTCTCACCCATCACCATGCTCACCCTGCACCTCCTGCCCGGGGACCACAGTGAGTGGATCCGTGACTCGCAGGCCGCGGTGCGGGAGACCGGCAAGGCGCTGGTCGCCTGGGACGAATGGGGCTCCAACCCGTCCCGCGCGGCCGGAGCGGTCACGTTCAACGTCCTGACCACCGTCTTCACCGGCGGCTCGGGCAGTGCTGCCGCAGGAGCCGGCAAGGCGGGCCTGGCCGCCAAGGCCCTCTCCGTCGTGGGCAGGACCGCCCGTGTCGTCGACCCCATGACGTACGTCTTCAAGGGCGCGGGCGCCGGTCTGACCCGCATCGGGGACGCCTTCACCCGCCTCAAGGCCCTGGACATCACCAGCATCCCGCCCCTCCCGGACCACGTCATCACCGTCCCCGAAGGCACCGTCCGCCTCCCGGACGGCACTCTCCACCTCCCCGAGGGCGCCGCGATCCCCGACGGCGCGACCGCCCTCCCCAACGGCACGATCAAGCTCCCCGAGGGAACCGTGACACTGCCCGAGGGCAGTGTCAGGCTGCCCACTGGCCTCGACGAACCAATCCGTTACTTCGGCAACGAGCACAACCTCCTCGACGAAAACGGCAATGTCCTCCAGAAAGCCGAGGACGTTCAACGCGAAGGCTCCCTGGACAACAGCCCCCATGCACAGACCCCCGACCCGACACGCGAACCCGCCCTCACCGCCGCAACCGCCCACCACACACCCGGTGGCGATGTCGGCCACACCCCGCCCAGCAACCACCTGAACAACGCAACAGGCAGTGAGGGGCTGCTTACCGGGCTGCCCGAGACGCAAGTGTCTTCCCCAGGAAACAGGTCGGGGCGTGCGTGGGATCAGTGATGGATACCCGGACAGGAACGATCATTGAAGGAATCAACGGCAAGAGAGAAGTCGTCATCAAGGAGAAAGACCTGCACCCTACTTTGAAAGACAGGCTGGACAAGATCGGGGATCCTCCGCCGCACGAGGACGAACCGTTGGGTCATGCCGAGGTAAAGGCTGCTAACGAACTGCTCTGGATGCGTACGCGGCAAGGTCTGCCCGATGGCACCGAGGCCCTTACCGAGATGAGAGCGGCAGTAGAAGTCCCTTACCTCAAAGACGTCTCTGCGGGGCTCCAAGGCAGGCGAGCCCCATTCTGTGCGAACTGTAACCACATCCTGGAAGGACTGCCCAGCAAAAACGGCAGATTTACGGGTTACCCGCCGAGCGAAGAGAATTGGATCCCCTGATGAATCCTGTGGTGCGAATCGACGTCGATGACCCGGATGTTGATATGGACGATGCTCAGCGAGTACTCTATCTAGGAGAACCGTTCACCGGAGAAGTGGCTGAATACCAGAGCGGGCATCTGATCAGCCTGGAAGAACACACCGGCGGGATTCCGAACGGACTGTCTCGCGATTGGTATCAGGATGGAACTCTCAGTTCCGAAGGGGTCATCCGCAATGGTCGCCCTTCGGGCGAATTCAAGGAATGGCACCCCAGCGGGGTCGTGAAGTCCCGCAAATTCTTCGACGGAAGCCTCACATCCCTTCGCGAAGAAGAGACGTGGGATGAGTGCGGCAATCTGCTGACTTCATGGCACCGGGACAAGGATTGAGCGGAGCGCGACCCCCGAACCCCGTTCCCCGCGCAAGGGTAGAATGACGATTACGTAGGCATCCGGGGCAGTCTCTCGTGGCTCTGCAGCGTAGTGGCTGCGGCGGCCGGGTCTGGTGGAGAGGGTCACTGCCGGGATTGAGATGTCCGATCCGTCCGAGGGTCGGATCGCTCCGGCTGATTTATTGCAGCGGCAGCTCTATCCGTCGATCAATCTCTTCTATCGCTTTGTCACCAGGGATATCGAGGGCTTCACTTCCGCTCTGATCGAGATAATGAAATTGCACCAGGTGTACTGGACCTTGACCAAGGGGCGTTCCATCGATATCGGCAGAATTATTGCTCTCGCACCGCTCGCCATTGCCTGTCTCGCGTACGACGGGAAGTTCCCGATCGGTGTCGAGTCCGACTACCTGCCGAAGCATCTTCTCCAGCACACCTGGCTCGGTGAATTCCCCACCTGAGCCAACCGGGATCACCATGCGGTCCGGTCGGATTCGAAACCGGGCCGCGAATCGCGTGTATCCCTCCGTGCAGCATGTTTCCGTCACAGGGAGAGCTTCTTGAGCTTCGGCGACCCGAACACCCCGTACAACCCGCAGACTCCAGCGGCCCAGCCCGGATACCCTGCCCCGGCGCCGCAGGACATGCCCGGGTACGTCCCGTACGGGTATCTGCCGTACGGGACGTACGTGCCGGAGGGGTACGGGGCGGGCGTGCCGCCGCTGGCCAACTGGGGGCGTCGGGTCGGTGCGTATCTCCTCGACGGGCTGATCATCCTGGGCCCGTTGTACGGACTGGGATTCATCGACCTGGCCCGCAGTGAGAACCTGGCGACCGCCGAGCCCGGCATGTTCTTCCTGGGCGGTGTCGTCTACACCCTGGTCATGGCGATATTCCAGCTCTACAGAGAGGGATCGACCGGCCAGACGACCGGGAAGCGGGTCCTGGGCATCAGCCTGCTTCGTGAGGCCGATGGCGGCACTCTCGGAATGGGGATGGCTTTCGTGCGCAAGCTGGCGCACATCGTGGACAGCATGCCCTGTTACATCGGCTGGTTCCTGCCGCTGTGGGACACCAAGCGGCAGACGATCGCCGACAAGTTGTGCCGCACCGTGGTCGTCGAGGTCAGCCGCACCTGAACTGGCCGCGTGGACGGGCGGTGTGGTCACCGCCTGGTGGGGTGCTCCTCGTCAGTTCTTCGGGCAGGCCGCGGCTTTGAACTCGGCCGTGGAGACGGTGACCGCGGTCTCCTCGCCGATGCCTGTGGACCGGTTGTAGTAGACCTTGCCGGGGGTGAGCCCGTCCAGGTCGGCCAGGGTGAAGGTGACGTGGCCCGATGACCACGAGTTGTCCTTGGTCCACCCGTAGAGGGCGTAGGTGGTCCTGGGGGCGAGCGAGGTGAGGGGGCCGGTTGCGGACCAGCCCGGGGCGGGAGGGTCGAGCGGCCAGGTGGTGAGGCCCGGTGCGAGGGGGTGGTCGGCGGTCCAACGGGCGCTGGGTGAAGCGTTGTTGGCGTCGTCGGTGTTTACGTAGAGGGTCGCGCCGTCGATGTGGTGGCCGCAGACCATGATGGCGCCGAGGAGATGGCCGTCGTCGGTCACGGAGATGCCGGCGACGGCGTCGATGGGTACGGTGCAGCCGGAGGTCGTGGCCAGGGCCGCGCCGGCCGCGACGGCGCCGACGAGGCGCCGGATCGCCGGGCGTGGAGTGGTCGACCGCATGGCTCAGCCCCCTGTCCGGGGTGCGCGTGAGGCCCCCGGTTGTCGGAGCGTAGGGGGGCGGGTGGCGTCCGGCGCGTCCTTGTTCCCATCCGTTGTGTGCTTGTTGTCGCCCCGTAGTCGTGAGGCCGGAACGCCGTCCGGCCGGAGGGTCAGCCGTTGTCGGTCAGGACGACCTCGTAGGCGTCGTCGTAGTCGTGGTCCTTCAACAGCAGGGTCAGCGTGGCGCGTTCGCCGGTGAAGCGGATGTCGGCGGTGCTCTCCCTCTCGCCCTGGAAGAAGTCGGCCGTGGCCGGGTGCTGGGCGGGGCCGCCCCAGCGGGTCACCCAGCGCTTCGCGTCGGCCTCCGGGTCCCCGTCGGACGCCGCGAGTTCGGCCAGGCCCGCGGCGTCGCGGGCCTTGAGACGGGCCAGGACCTGTTCCGCGACGGAGAGGCTGCCGGGGGTGGGACGGCCGGTGACCCTCAGGTCCAGCTCGTTGGTGCCGTTCCGTACCCGCTCCGGGGTCTTGTCCGTGTTCAGGGCGTCGCACCCGCCGAGGGCCAGCACCACCGCTCCGGTCAGGGCGAGCGTCCTGGAAGCACGCCCGAGGTGTGGGCGGAGCTGGGGGATGGCGTTGATGTCGGCTCCTCGGCGCGGTTCCGCCCATGGGGCGGATCGGTCATACGTAAAGATAATGCCGCTTCTCGGAGCTGCCGGTCCTGCCACTTGTCCTGGGGCGGCCGTTGGGCCTGTTCCGGATGTGACGTGGACCAGTCATAATCTGACGGCTGATCCCACGGCTGATCTCATGGTTTATCCCACGGCTGACCCCACGGCAGACGGAGGCACTTCCCGCATGAGCCCGTTCACCGCCACCCGCCGGAACTTCCTGGCCGGCGCCCTCGCCGCCACCACCACCGTGCTCATCGGTACGGGCCCCGCACGCGCGGCCGACCGCCGGGCCCTCACCACCCAGGGCTGGATGGGCGCGATACCCGACGCCACCGCGCTGCGGGCCCTCACCGTCCCCGGGTCGCACGACTCCGGCGCCCGGTACGGCGGTCCCTGGACGGAGTGCCAGAACACCACGATCGCCGAGCAGTTGGACAGCGGCATCCGCTTCCTCGACGTACGGTGCCGGATCACCGGCGGCTCGTTCGCGATCCACCACGGGGCCTCGTACCAGAACCTGATGTTCGGCGACGTGCTCGGCGCCTGCTGGGACTTCCTGGCGGCGCACCCCACCGAGACCGTGCTGATGCGGGTGAAGCAGGAGTACTCGGAGGAGAGCGACGCCGCGTTCCGGGCGGTCTTCGACGACTACCTCGACAACCGGGGCTGGCGCCCGCTGTTCCGTATCGGCTCCTCGCTGCCGTCGCTGGGGGAGGCGCGCGGCAAGGTCGTGCTGCTCGCCGACAACGGCGGGCTGCCCGGGGTCCGGTACGCGGACCCGGGGCTCTTCGACATCCAGGACGACTACATGGCGGAGCCGATCGCCAAGTACACCAAGGTCGAGGCCCAGTTCCGCCGGGCCGCCCAGCAGCCCGGCAAGCTGTTCATGAACTACGTCAGCACGGCCGCCCTGCTGCCGCCCCGCTGGAACGCGGACCGGCTCAACCCGCAGGTGCACTCCTTCCTCGACGGTGCGGAGGCAGCCGGCTGGACCGGGCTGGGCATCGTCCCGCTGGACTTCCCGGCGACCCGACCGGGCCTGGTCGAGTCGCTGATCCGGCACAACCCGGGGGTCTGAGGCACCGACCGGCCGAATCAGCCCCGCTTGTAGAAGTAGCCGTCGCCGCTGGCGGGGCCGACGTTGTGCCGGATGCCGCCGGGGTTGAGGACGAAGAACGACGGGTCCAGGGACCGGTAGCAGTAGCCGGGGTTCGCGCCGACGAGCTGGAGGGCGCCGACGTTGACGCGGCTGCTCGTCGTGGAGGTCACCTTTCCCTCGTACGGGCAGTTGTTGTACGGGTAGTCGGACAGGCGCACCACACCCGTCCGGGAGATGGTGACGGTGCCCGGCTGCCCGGTGTTGTACGTCTCGCCGTACTTCCAGGTGCCCACGAACGAGGAGGGGACCGAGCTCCCGCCTCCGCCCCCGCCGCCGGAGCCGCCGGAACCGGGCTTGGACCCCGACCCCGTGCCTGACCCCGTACCCGAGCCTGTGCCCGACCCCGACCCCGACCCCGACCCCGACCCCGAGCCCGTACCCGAGCCGGATCCCTTGTTCGCGCCGGTTCCGGACGATGTGCTGCCGGTTCCGCCGGAGCCCGGGTTCCCGCCCTGGTCGGTCGTGTTCCGGCCGTCCGTTCCGTCGCGGCCGTCGCGCCCGTCCTCGCCGTCGTGGGCCTTCTTGCCCTTGTCGCCGGAGGAGGCGTGGGGGCTCTTCGTCCCCCGGGACGGGGCGGGCCCCGGTGACGAAGCGGACGTCGGGGAGGCGGGTGTGCGCGGGGCGGCGGTGGACGGCGGGGAGGCGTGGTCGCCGCTGTCGCCGCCGAACGGCTGCAGCACGGCCAGCGTCCCGCCACCCCCGCCCAGGAGCAGCACCAGAGGTACGGACACGATCACCGCCCGGCGCCGCCGCTCCCGCTTCGGCTTCGACTCCGGCTCGGGCTCAGGCCCGGCCGTCACCTCGCCGGGTGCGGCCTTGGCGCCGGGAAGGGCTGCGGGGTCGGGGGCCGGGCCGGGTGCCGCCGGACGGAGGGCGACCGTGCCGAGATCCACCCGCTCCTGGCGTACCGGCGCCGCCTCCGCGTCCAGGAGCCGCGCCGACTGCCGCGCGAGGTGGGCCACCACACCGGCCGGCAGCCACTGCGCCGGGGCCGGGGCGGGGTGCTCGCGGCCGGGCTCGGCCAACAGTGCTGCCACGGAGGGGCGTTCGTCGGCCGACTTGGTCAGCAGCCGGGTGATCAGGGTGCGCAGACCCTCGTGGCGCACCCTCCTGAGGTCGGGTTCGGCCTCCACGATGCGGTACATCACCGCGTGCTGGTTGCTCGCCGCGTTGCCGAACGGGAGCGTGCCGGTGGCCGCGTAGGTCAGTACGGACCCCAGCGTGAACACGTCGCTCTTCGGGCCCGCGCTCTCTCCGTGTATCTGCTCCGGGGACATGAAGCCCGGCGACCCGATCACCATGCCCGTACTGGTCAGCAGCGAGTCGACCGAGGCCTCCACGGCACGGGCGATGCCGAAGTCGATGACCTTGGCGCCCTCCACCGTGAGCATCACGTTCGAGGGCTTGAGGTCGCGGTGGACGATGCCCGCCTCGTGGATGTCCTTGAGCGCCCGCAGGAGCCCGTCGGCGAGGGCGAGCACGGCCTCGGCGGGGAGTGCGCCGTGGCCGCGCACGATCTGCTCCAGCGAGAGCCCCGGTACGTAGCCGGTGGCCACCCAGGGGTACTCCTCGTCGGGGGCCGCGTCCAGCACGGGCGCGGTGTAGCGCTCGCCGACCCGCCGTGCCGCGTCGACCTCGCGGCGGAAGCGGGCCCTGAACTGCGGATCCGCGACGTGCTCCTGGTGCACCACCTTGACCGCGACCGTACGGCCGTTCTCGGCGCGGGCGAGGTAGACCCGGCCCATGCCGCCCGCGCCGAGCCTGCCGAGCAGCAGATACGACCCGATGCGGACCGGGTCGTTCGCGGTCAGCGGCTTGATGCCGCCGATGACGTTGTCGTCGCCGTTCTCGTTGTCGTCGTTCTGCTCGCTGGTCATGTTCGAGCGCTCCCCCGCGTGTCCCGCGCCGCAGCCCGCGGGACCGTCTCGGTCATCCGAAATCCGTTCGCCCTGCTGCGACTTGGAGCAGTTGCCCGATGTTCAGTCTGAGGTACGGCACACAGTGATTGGAACTAATTCCGGAAAAAATTCCAGAAGCTTCACTAGGCTGCTTCCGGGGACATCCCACGAGAGACCCGCGGTTCCGGGAACGAGGACGGTATCGATGAGCCCGAAGCAGCAGCGCGGCGAGGCCACTGCCGCGCAGGTGCTCGACTGCGCGTTCGACCTCTACGTGGCACAGGGCGAGGCCGGTCTCACGCTCGGCGCGATCACCTCGGCCAGCGGGGTCAGCGCGGGAAGCATCTACCACCACTTCGGCAGCCTCCAGGGAGTGGTGCTCGCCCTCGCGCAGTCCTGGCTCGGCCGCCTCCTCGACGAGCTGGGCGGGGCCCTGGCGCAGGTGCACGACGCCCGCGCCGGTGTGCACGCCCTGGTACGGGCCTATCTGCGCTTCGTCCGGCTCAACCCGGGGGCGGCACGGCTCATGCACTCCGTCGCGGTGGACCGCGAGGTCGACGCGCACGCCCGGCGGATACGGGGCGCCCAGGAGGCCCGGCTGGCCCCGCTCGCGGCCTGGCTGCACGCCCGTCAGGCGTCGGGCGAGCTCGTCGACCTCCCGCTGCCCGTACTGGAATCGCTGATCCTGGGCCCGGTCGTGGCCGTCGCGCGCCGCTGGCTCTCCGTCGGGGACGTGGACCTGGCGGAGGTCGAGCGGACGATGCCGGACCGCATCTGGTGTTCCGTCGGCCGTTGAGTGCCCCCGGCCCGGGCCGTGCTCAGGACCCGGGTGGCGGGACCGGTGCCCCCGGAAGGCGGATCGAGGCGATGGTGCCGGGGCCGTCCGGGGCCGGACGGAGGGTGGTCTCGCCCCCGGCCTGCTGGACGGTACGGGCGACGATGGACAGGCCCAGGCCCGAGCCGGGGAGCTGGCGGGCGGAAGGGGAACGCCAGAAGCGTTCGAAGACGTGCGGGAGTTCGTCGGCCGGGATGCCGGGGCCCTGGTCCCGTACGGTCAGTTCGCCGTCGCGCAGGGCGACCTCGACGGTGCCCCGGGGCGGGCTGAACTTCACCGCGTTGTCCAGGACGTTGACCACGGCCCGCTCCAGCGCGGCGGGCTCGGCCCGTACGTACCAGGGGGTCAGGTCGGCCCGGATGGTCAGCTCGGGGCCGCGCAGCCGGGCGCGTTCCAGGGCGGTGTCCGCGATGTCGTGCAGCGCGACGACCTGGAGCGGGCCGGGGGCGGGGGCGTCGGGGCGGGCCAGTTCCTGGAGGTCCCCGATGAGCGAGGCCAGCTCGGTCATCTGCGCCTTGACCGAGGCCATCAGGGCCCTGCGGTCGTCGGGCGGGATGGCACGGCCGGTGTCGTCGCTGCGGGCGAGGAGCTCGATGTTGGTGCGCAGGGACGTCAGCGGGGTCCGCAGCTCGTGGCCCGCGTCGGCGATCAGCTGGGCCTGGCGGTCGCGGGAACTGGCCAGGGACGCGGTCATCGAGTTGAAGGAGCGGGAGAGCCGGGCGATCTCGTCCTCGCCGTCGACCGGGATGCGGACGGTGAGGTCCTCGGTGCGGGCGACGTGCTCGACCGCGCCGGTGAGCCGGTCGACCGGGCGCAGACCGGTGCGGGCCACCCAGAGCCCGGCCGCCCCGGCGCCCACGACCCCGATGCCGGAGACGACCAGGAGCATCCAGGCGAGCGAGGAGAGCGGAGCGTCGACCTCGCTCATCGGACGGGCCACCGAGACCGCGAAACCGCCCGCTACCAGCCCGGGCAGCGGGGTGCGGGTCTCGTACGGATAGGTGTGCACGCGCACCTTGCTGCCGTTCTTGGTGGTGGCCGTGTGCAGGGTGTCGTGTCGTACCCCGGCGGCCACGGCGGTGTCCGCGGCCGTCACCTCGATCGGGGAGGCCCCGGCCGAGGTACAGGTGCTGCCGGACGCGGTGACGAGCTGCACGGTGTACGTCCCCTTGACCGGCGGCGGAGCGGCCTGGTCGGGGCGGGTGCAGGCGGCGAACAGGCTACGCACCAGCTCGTCGCTGACCGAGACGTTGCGCAGCGAGGTGTCCAACTGGCTCTCCAGCTGCTCCCGCGTCACGAACCAGCAG
The DNA here is from genome assembly GCF_042262625.1 of Streptomyces sp. NPDC056347. NCBI lineage: Bacteria > Bacillati > Actinomycetota > Actinomycetes > Kitasatosporales > Streptomycetaceae > Streptomyces > Streptomyces sp. NPDC056347. The sequence continues at coordinate 16,385 of NZ_JBHJQP010000070.1, forward strand.
GCCACCGCCACCGCCGCGACCGCCGCCGCCACCGCGCCCGCCACCAGCAGCGCGAGCCGGGAGCGCAGCGGCAGGGCCCGGAGGCGGGAAGCTGTGCCCGTCATCCGTCACCGCCGCCGGCGCGGAGCGCGTATCCGACCCCGCGCACGGTGTGCACGAGACGCGGTTCGCCGCCCGCCTCCGTCTTGCGGCGCAGGTACATCACGTACACGTCCAGGGAGTTGGAGCTGGGCTCGAAGTCGAAGCCCCACACGGCCTTGAGGATCTGCTCCCGGGTGAGCACCTGGCGGGGGTGGGCCAGGAACATCTCCAGCAGGGTGAACTCCGTACGGGTCAGCTCCACGCGCCGGTCGCCCCGGGTCACCTCGCGGGTCGCGAGGTTCATCCGGAGGTCGGCGAAGGACAGCTCGTCGGGGTCGGGGCCGCCGCCGCTCGCCGTGGCCGCGTACGAGCTGCGGCGCAGCAGGGCCCGGATGCGGGCGAAGAGCTCGTCCAGCTCGAAGGGCTTGACCAGGTAGTCGTCGGCGCCCGCGTCGAGGCCGGTGACCCGGTCACCGACGGTGTCGCGGGCGGTCAGCATCAGGATGGGGGTGGTGGTGCCGGAGGAACGGAGCCGCCGGGCGGCGGTCAGGCCGTCCATCCGGGGCATCTGGATGTCGAGGACGATGAGGTCGGGGGCGTAGGACTCGGCCCTGGCCAGCGCGTCGAGACCGTCGACGGCGACCTCGGTGCCGTACCCCTCGAACGCGAGGCTGCGTTGCAGTGCCTCGCGCACGGCGGGCTCGTCGTCGACGATCAGGATGCGCTGCGGGCCGTCCTCGGCGGGGCTCATCGGTCGTGGTCCTCTTCCCCGGTCTTCCCGGATTTCCGTATCCCGGCGTTCCCGGATCGGCTGTTGTTCCCGGAGCGGCCGGTCCTTCCGGAATCTCCGGTGCTCCCGGATTCCCGGTCTTCCCGGACCCTCCGGTCGCCCCGCCTCCCCCGGCTTCCCGGTCTGCTCGTGTCCGTGCGGGTCTTCTCGTTCCCGTACGGCGGTGTCTTCCGGGTCTCAGCCTCGCACGGCCGGCCTCTCAGGAGTTGCCACCGGCCCGCAGGGAGGCGAGGTCGGCCTTGAGCGTGTTCACCGGGATGGCGAAGCCGAGGCCCACGCTGCCCGCGCCCGAACTGTCCGAGCCGCCGGACGAACTCGCCGAGTACATCGCGGAGTTGATGCCGATGATCTCGCCGTTCATGTTGATGAGGGCGCCGCCGGAGTTGCCGGGGTTGAGCGAGGCGTCGGTCTGGATGGCCTTGTACGTGGTGGTGGACTCGCCGGTGTCGCCGTTGAACTGCCGTCCGCCGAACTCGAACGGCCACTGCCCGCCGCCCAGCCCGCCCTGCCCCTGGCCCTGCCCCTGTCCCTGTCCGTTGCCGTTTTCCTTGGCGACGGTGACATCGCGGTCGAGGGCGGAGACGATGCCGCTGGTCACGGTGCCGGTGAGGCCCTCGGGGGAGCCGATCGCGACGACCTGGTCGCCGACCGACACCGCCGAGGAGTCGCCCAGCGTGGCCGTCTTCAGCCCGCTCGCGCCCTGGAGCTTGATCAGGGCGAGGTCCTTGGCGGGGTCGGTGCCGACCACGTCCGCGGTGTAGGTGCGGCCGGTGCTCAGCTGCACCTTGACCGAGGAGGCGCCGGAGATGACGTGGTTGTTGGTGACGATCTCGCCGTCGGACGTGATGACCACGCCGGAGCCGGTGGACTCGCCCGCCGTCGACGTCGCGTTGATCTCGACGATCATCGGCGAGACCGCCTTGGCGACTCCGGCGACGGTGCCCTTGTCGCTCTGCGAGACCGTGGTGCCGGGGACGACCCCGGCGGAGGAGGAGCTGCCGCCGCCGCGGCCGGTGAGCTCGCCGACGAGGGCGGCGGTGCCGCCGCCGACGACCCCTGCCGCGATCGCCACCGCCGCCAGCAGGGCGACCGGCCGCCTGGCCCGGTGACGGGGCGCGGCCGGTTCCGGCTGGGGCTGGGCGGGTGCGTATGACGGCGGCGGCGGGAAGGCCGCGTCGCCGTTGCCGTACGAGGGGTACGTCGGGTACTCGCCGCTCGGGCGCTGGCTCTCTGTCATGGCTACGAGCGTGTCCGCCGAAGATGAGAGAAGCCTGAGTCCGTCCTGAGAAGCCCGACAGAAGTGCGTATGCCCGATATAAAGAGCCCGGACAGAGCCCGGAGAGCCCGGACAGAGCCCGGACGAAGCGCCCGGCGCCCCGGGGCTACTTCGCGCCCTGCGCCGGGTCCCCGCAGCCGCAGGAGCGCCGTACCACCAGCGCCGAGGGGAACTGCTTCAGCCGCTCCCGGCGCGAGCCCGACACCCGCAGCGAGTCGTCGAGCACCAGGTCCACCGCGGCCCGCGCCATCGCTGGACGGTCCGAGGAGACCGTGGTCAGCGGCGGGTCGGTCAGCCCGGCCTCCTTCACGTCGTCGAAGCCCGCCACCGCGAGCTCCCCGGGCACGTCGATCCGCAGCTCGCGGGCGGCCCGCAGCACCCCGATCGCCTGGTCGTCCGTCGAGCAGAAGATGGCCGGCGGCCGGTCCGGCCCGGCGAGCAGCTCCAGCGCCACCTTGTAGGCGTCGTAGCGGTTGTACGGGGCCTGGAAGAGCCGGCCCTCCGTCGACCGCCCGGACTCCTGCATCGCCCGCCGCCAGCCCTCGACGTGGTCGGCGACCGGGTCACCGACCGCCGGGGTGGACTCCACGCCGCCGAAGCACGCCACGTACGCGTTGCCGTGCTCCAGCAGGTGCCGGGTGGCGAGCTGGGCGCCGCCCACGTCGTCGGTGACGACCGCGACGTCCTCGATGGCCTCGGGCCGCTCGTGCAGCAGCACCACCCGCGCGTCCCACGCCTCGATCTCGGCCGCCGCCCGCTCGCTGGGGCCCTGGCTGACCAGGATCAGGCCGGAGACCCGCATGCCGAGGAAGGCCCGCAGATAGTGGACCTCGCGCTCGTCGCGGTAGTCGGAATTGCCGACCAGCACCATCTTCCCGCGCTCGGCGGCGGCCTGTTCGACCGCGTGCGCCATCTCCGCGAAGAACGGCTGCCGGGCGTCCGGCACGATCATCCCTATGAGATCGGTGCGCCGCGAGGCCATCGCCTGGGCAACCCGGTCGGGCCGGTAGCCCAGCTCCTTGATGGCGGCGAGCACCCGCTCGCGCGTGGCCGGGGCGACCGGCCTCGGTCCGTTGTTGATGACGTAGCTGACGACCGCGGTCGACGTCCCCGCCAGTCTCGCCACATCGTCCCGCGTCACCTTGGCCACGCGCGGCAGTCTACGCGGATATACCTAGCGTCCGGCAGGGCGGACCGGGGCTTCTTCCCGCGCCCCCGAACCGGCCTGCTGCTCCGAACGGGCTACCTCCGAACGGGTTGCGGTCCCGGAGCCCTTCCCTGCGGAGGTCCGGCCCTCGGCGCCCTTGGCCTTCTCCGCCGCGCGCTCCGCCTTCTCGGGCACCACGAAGCGGTAGCCGACGTTGCGGACCGTGCCGATCAGCGACTCGTGCTCGGGGCCGAGCTTGGCCCGCAGCCGCCGTACATGGACGTCGACGGTGCGCGTACCGCCGAAGTAGTCGTAGCCCCAGACCTCCTGGAGCAGCTGCGCGCGGGTGAAGACCCGGCCGGGGTGCTGGGCCAGGTACTTGAGGAGTTCGAACTCCTTGAAGGTCAGGTCCAGGACCCGCCCCTTCAGCTTCGCGCTGTACGTGGCCTCGTCGACCGAGAGGTCGCCGTTGCGGATCTCCATCGGGGAGTCGTCGGCGGCCAGCTGCTGCCGTCCGGTCGCCAGCCGCAGCCGGGCCTCGACCTCGGCGGGTCCGGCCGTGTCCAGCAGCACGTCGTCGATGCCCCAGTCGGCGGTGACGGCCGCGAGCCCGCCCTCCGTCACCACGAGGATCAGCGGGCAGCCCGGCCCGGTGGACCGCAGCAGCTGGCAGAGCGAGCGCACCTGCGGGAGGTCGCGGCGACCGTCGATCAGGATGACGTCGGCACCGGGGGTGTCGACGAGTGCGGGTCCCTCGGCGGGCGCCACCCGCACGCTGTGCAACAGCAGGCCGAGCGCGGGGAGCACCTCGGTCGACGGCTGGAGGGCATTGGTCAGAAGCAGCAGTGAACTCATCGACGCCCACCTGCCCGGGGCGTCGGTCGATGATGGTGTGAGGTTCGCTCGCCCATTACGTCGGTCCTCCTCGTTCCCTGCGAGAGGGGCACTCCCGGGCCCGGCCCGGGGGAGTATGCGGCACTGCTTCGTACGGTTCGTGGTGCTGGTTCTGCTGGGTGCTGAGCTTGTGGAAACGTCGCCGTAACAACGTCCGGAACGCACAAAAGGACCCGGGGGCTGCTCTGCCCGGATCCTCTTCCCAGCACAATAGCCCACATGACTTCTGTGTCCGAGGGGCCGATCGGGCGTTCCACTGTTCCCTCGATCACGCCCGGCCCCTCGCCTGCGACGCCGCGTACGGCCCCGCGCGCAGCCCCGCGTACGAGCGGGGGCGCGGATGCGCGGACGGTGGCGCGGGCGACCCTGCGGACGACTCTGCGCACCGACGACGGGGTGCGGATCGAGGCGGTGTACGAGCCGGGTTCGGTGGACGGGCCATCCTTCGACGGTACTGCGGACGGCACCGCCGACGTGACCGCGATCGTGCTCGCACACGGGTTCACCGGTTCGGTGGACCGGCCCGCGGTGCGGCGGGCGGCGGAGGTGTTCGCGGGGCGGGCGGCCGTGGTGACCTTCTCGTTCCGGGGACACGGCGGGTCCGGCGGGCGGTCGACGGTCGGTGACCGCGAGGTGCGTGACCTGGCGGCGGCGGTGGCGTGGGCGCGGTCGCTGGGACACCGCCGGGTGGTGACCGTGGGCTTCTCGATGGGCGGCTCGGTGGTGCTGCGGCACGGGGCGCTGTACGCGGGGCGGCCGGCGGAGGGCGCGGACGCGGTGGTGGCCGTGAGCGCCCCGGCGCGCTGGTTCTACCGGGGTACGGCGCCGATGCGCCGGGTGCACTGGCTGGTCACCTGCCCGACGGGCCGGCTGGCCGGCCGGTACGGGCTGCGCACCCGGATAGCCCGGGGGCCGTGGGACCCGGTGCCGATGCCCCCGGTCGAGGCGGCCCGGCGGATCGCCCCGGCGCCGCTGCTGATCGTGCACGGCGACCGCGACGCGTACTTCCCGCTGGACCACCCGCGCTCGCTGGCCGAGGCGGCGGGCGAGGGGGCCGAGCTGTGGCTCGAGCCCGGCATGGGGCACGCCGAGAACGCCGCGGACGAGGCCCTGCTCACCCGGATCGCCCACTGGGCGGTCACGGCGTGACCCATGATGGACAGCCGGCCGGAGACGAGACCGGCCGGGACGAGACGAGAGGAGCGGTGCCATGCCCGCGGTGACGATCCGCTACTGGGCCGCCGCCAAGGCCGCGGCCGGAACGGCGGAGGAGCCGTGCACGGCGGCGACGCTGGCCGACGCCCTCGACACGGTGCGTGAACGGCACCCCGGAGAGCTCACCCGAGTGCTCCAGCGGTGCTCGTTCCTCATCGACGGTGACCCCGTCGGCACCCGTGGCCATGAGACCGTACGCCTTGCCGAGGGCGGCACGGTCGAGGTGCTCCCGCCGTTCGCAGGAGGATGAACCGCAGAACATGAGCAGCAGCAACGATCAGCAGCACCCGTACGGACAGGACCCCGCCCACGGGAACGGGAACGGACCGGGCCCGGCGTACGGCGGTACGGGCCACGACGGCAGGCCGTACGGCGACCAGTCGTTCGGCGACCAGCCGTACGGTGATCAGTCGTTCGGGACCGACGCGTACGGGAACCCGCAGGGGCATGCGCAGGCCCAGGGGCAGTCCTGGCCGGGCGGGTACCCGCAGGAGCCGTCCGCCGCCCACGGCGCGCCGGACCCCGCCGTCGCGCAGACCTGGGAGGGTCAGACCTGGGACACCCAGTACCAGCCGGTCATCCAGTCCCCGCAGCAGGCTCCGCACCCCCAGCACCAGCAGCAGGCTCCGTACCCCCAGTCCCCGCAGCAGGCCGCGTACCCGCAGCACCAGCAGCAGGCCTCGCACCCGCAGCAGGGCCGGCCCGCCGCGTACCCGCAGCCCGCCGAGCCGACCCAGTACCTCCAGCCGGTCCAGCCCGCGCAGCCCGCCGCGTATCCCCAGCAGCCCCAGCAGGCCCAGCACCCGCAGGCCGTTCCGGATGCCGCCGAGACCGCCTACCTGCCCCCGGTGCCGCCCCAGGGCGCCTCGGGCTCGTACCCGCTGCCGCCCGAGGTGCCGGTCGCGCAGGCCGCCGTCCCGGCCGCCGGGCCCGCCGCCGGGGTCACTGCCGGGGGCACCGACACCTCCGGCCCGGCGCTCGATGCGGCCGGGTACAGCACCCCCACCACCGTCGGCAACAGCCGGATCACCGACGCCCAGCGGGCCCGCGCCGAGGGCCGTTCGCCGATCATCCCGCCGGGCATGCAGCCCGCCGGGATCACCGCGGGGCTCGGGCTGCTGCTCGCCCTGGGCGCCGCGCTCGGTTCGTACACCCTGGTCGTGCCCCTGGTGCTGCTCCAGGGGCTGACCGCGGCCGGCTGGTTCCGGCTCAACGGCATGTGGCCCGCCCGGCAGGGCATCGCGCTCGCCTTCGCGGGCGGTCTCGTCGCCGACGTGGCGCTGCTCGCCGCGGGCCGGGAGAACGGCCCGGCCGCCCTCCTCGGCACCCTCGGCGTCTGGGTGCTGCTCACCGTGGTCCTCCAGCTCCGCAGCCACGCGAGCGCCGACGACCGGATGCAGGGGCTGATGGCCACCCTCGCCTCGGCGGCCCTGACGGTCCTGGCCGCCGGGCACCTCGCGGCGGTCCCGGACGCGGTGACGGCCGGTGCGGTGGCGGTCGCGGCCGCGGTGCTGGTCCGCGCGCTGCCGCTGCCCGGCCCGGTATCGGTGGTGGCGGCGCTGCTCGCCGCCGCGGGAGGCGGCGCCGTGGGCGGGGCCCTCACCGACCTGGGCACGAACGGCGCGCTGATCGGCCTGGTGGCGGGCGGCTGCGCGCTGATCGGGCTGCGGGTGGCGAGCTACGACTACCCGTCGCGCTTCGTCCACATGACCGCGGGCGTGGCCCTGCCGCTCACCGCCGCGGCGCCCGCCGTGTACCTGATCGGCCGCATGGTCGCGTAGGCCCTGCCGACCCCGTGGGCCGACCCCGTGGGCCGACCCCGTGGGCCGGCCTCGTACGACGGCCCCGCCCGGAACGGGAACCGGGAGGGGGCCTCCGGTCGTCGATCTTCAGGGGCGCCGCGCACGAGCCGTGCACAGCCTGTGGACGGTGCGGGGCCCCGGGCCGGACTTGCGGGTGGGGGAGGGAGCGGGCATGCGCGCACTGCGAATACTGCTGGTCGTCGTGGTGATCCTGGGAGGCATCTTCGTCGCCGTCGACCGGGCGGCGGTGTACTTCGCCGAGTCCGAGGCCGCCGGACGGATCGAGATCAGCGGTGCCACGATCGGCTCCACGGACGTCTCCATCAAGGGATTCCCGTTCCTCACCCAGGCGGTGGACGGCCGGTTTGACGAGGTCGACGTGCGGATCACCGGCATCGAGACCGCCGCCGACGGCCGCCGCCTGCGGATCAGCACGATCGAGGCGGCGCTGCACGACGTGCAGCTGGACGACGGCTACACCGCCGCCACCGCCACCCGGGCCACCGGTACCGCCGTCGTCTCGTACGAGGACCTCACCAAGGCCGCGAGCGACGGCGTCGTCGTCGAGTACGGCGGCAACGGCAAGGTGAAGGTGACCGGAACGGTCGACATCCTCGGCAGCCCGCTCTCGCGCAGCGTGCTCTCCAGTGTCACGCTGGTCGGCGGGGACACCGTCCGGGTGCGCGCCGACAAGGTGCCCGGCGAGGGCGTCCCCGGCCTGGAGGGGCTGGTGCGCGGCAAGACCGACTTCGACCGGAAGGTCGACGGCCTGCCGAGCGGCCTGAGGCTCCAGCGCATCCAGCCCACCGCGGACGGCCTGGAGATCTCGGTGACCGGCACCGGGGTACGGCTCGCGGGCTGAGCCCGCCGCCCCGCCCCCGTCACAGCCTCCACTGCCGCTTCCGCCACATAGTGAGACGGCAGCGTCCGATCCGCAGATGAAGGACGGCCCCCGGCGCCGCACGACCGCTCCGGGGGTGGCGCCGAGCCGTCGCCCGTCCCGTATTGCGGACGATCGCGTCTCAGGATTCGACACGGCGGTGACATGGCCGCCCGTACCTCCCTACGATCGGTCCCATGCAGTGCTCTATTGGCGGTCTCCCTCAGCGGGGCCGGGCGGATCTCACGAAGCGGCGGGCAGTGGACCTGTGCCGCGTCGCCGCCATGCTCTGTCGCACTGTCTGAGCGGGAGCCCAGGCCCCCCGCGTTCCCGGCCCTTCGACCGACGTCAGGGCCCTCCCCGATCGCCGTCGCACGGGCGCCGCACGCCGCTCCGCCGTGCCCGGCATCACGCACCCGCATCCCGCACCCGACTCGCAGCATCCCGCCGCAGACTGCCCCGGAGGAGAACAGCATGAGCCGCAGTGACGTCCTGGTAGACGCCGACTGGGTCGAGGCCCACATCGACGACCCGCGGATCGCCCTCGTCGAGGTCGACGAGGACACCTCGGCCTACGAGAAGAACCACATCAAGAACGCGATCCGGATCGACTGGACCAAGGACCTCCAGGACCCGGTCCGCCGCGACTTCATCGACCAGGCCGGCTTCGAGAAGCTCCTGTCGGAGAAGGGCATCGCCAACGACACCACGGTCGTCCTGTACGGCGGCAACAACAACTGGTTCGCGTCCTACGCGTTCTGGTACTTCAAGCTCTACGGCCACCAGGACGTCCGCCTGCTCGACGGCGGCCGCAAGAAGTGGGAGCTCGACTCCCGCGACCTGGTCGACGGCGACCAGATCCCGTCCCGCCCGGCCACCGCGTACAAGGCGCAGCCGCAGGACGAGTCGATCCGCGCCTACCGCGACGACGTCGTGAACGCGATCGGCAACGAGAACCTGGTCGACGTGCGGTCGCCCGACGAGTTCAGCGGCAAGCTGCTCGCCCCGGCGCACCTCCCGCAGGAGCAGTCCCAGCGCCCCGGCCACGTGCCGAGCGCCCGCAACATCCCGTGGTCGAAGAACGCCAACGACGACGGCACCTTCAAGTCGGACGAGGAGCTCAAGGCCCTCTACGAGTCCGAGCAGGTCGACCTCGCGAAGGACACCATCGCGTACTGCCGGATCGGCGAGCGCTCCGCGCTCACCTGGTTCGTGCTGCACGAGCTGCTCGGCCAGGAGAACGTCAAGAACTACGACGGTTCGTGGACCGAGTACGGCTCGCTCGTCGGCGTGCCGATCGAGCTCGGCGCCAACAAGTAACTCCGCACGACCCGGACCAGCACGAACCCCCGACCCGAAGGACGAAACCCCATGTGTGGAGCCAAGGCCGGCGGCCCCGACGCCTCGACCATCAAGCCCGGTGAGACCACCATCCAGGGCAGCGTGACCCGCGACGGCGAGCCCGTCACCGGCTACGTGCGCCTGCTCGACTCGACCGGCGAGTTCACGGCCGAGGTCCCGACCTCGGCGACCGGACAGTTCCGCTTCTACGCGGCCGAGGGCACCTGGACGCTGCGCGCCCTGGTCCCCGGCGGCAGCGCCGACCGCACGGTCGTGGCGCAGACCGGCGGTCTCTCCGAGGTCGCGATCGCCGTCTAGTCCGGAGCCGTACGGGCAAGCCGTCCTGTACGGCAAGCCGTCCCGTACGGCCGCGAAACGGCCGAGGGGCCGTACCCCAGGGGGTTGGACGCCTTCCTGATCCGGGGTACGGCCCCTCGTGCCGCACCGTGCACCGCCCACTGCCCCGGGCGGCGGCCGGGGCCTACCCTGGAGGCATGTACGCGCGGCGCCGTCGCGGCTATTTCCTCATGATGGGCGTCTGCATCGTCCTCTTCGTGTCCGCCTGGTCGTTCGTCAGGCTGTGGTCGATGCCCGCCGCCGTGGTGATGTGCGTCGTCGCGATGGTCATCCCGCCGGTGGCGGCGATGGTCGCCAACCGGCGGGGGCCGGAGGACCGCTGGTGGGACGACCCGTCCGGCGACCCGCAGTCCGACGAGTGGTGGGACGAGCTCGACGGCAAGAAGCGCCGCTGAACGCCCGGCCGGTCCGGCGTCAGTAGACGAGCGCCTGCACGCCGTCGGCCATGATCTCGCTGACGAAGACCTGCGCCCCGGCGATCCGCACGCCCTCCAGCACATCCTGCTCGGTGATGTCGCGCCGGGCCGCGCACTGCGTGCACAGGGTGATCAGGCCGCCCGCCTGGATCGACTCGATCAGGTCCGGCAGCGGCGCGGCGTGCGGCAGCTCGAACTCGGCGGCGCGCCCCGGGAGCGCGAACCAGGAGGACTCCCCGGTCAGCCAGAGCGAGACCTCCACCCCACTGGCGACGGCGACCGCGGCCACCGTGAACGCCTGCGAGCAGCGCTCGGCGGAGTCGGCACCTGCGGTCACCTTGATCACGAGCTTCTTCGGCATATGCCGAACTGTAATCGGGGAGCGGGCAACTTAATCCGCACGGTGACAGTCAGGTGGATGCGCGGATAACGGAATCGGCGCCTCAGGTCTCGTGGGGGGACCTCTCAATTGGAATCAAAAGACACCATTTCTGACGAGCAGTCCGAGCAGTCCGAGCAGTCCGAGCAGCCGAAGCACGCCGAACAGGCTGAGCAGGCGGCGCAGACGGAACAGCCCGAGCAGACGGAACAGCCCGAGCCGCCCGCCGTGCCCGTCGCCGCTCCCGCCGTGAAGCGCCCGCGCGGGCGTACGGCGCTGCTCGTCGCCGCCGCCGCGGTGCTCGGTATCGCGGGCGGCACCGCCGTGGGCTACGACATCCAGGCCCGGCGCGACCCGACCCCGCTGCCCGCCCTGTCCCAGCCCGGCCTCGCGTACCCGGCGAAGGCACTGCCCCCGGGCAAGGCCCCCGACCCGCTGCCCGCGTCCCAGGACCACCGGGTCCGGACGGACGGCGACCTCCGCAAGCTGATCGTGAACCGGCCCGCGGGCTGGAGCGACGACGAGCCGCTGGAGACGGGCATCATCGACGGCTGGGTGAACCCGGAGATCTATGCCCGCTCCTACAAGGAGGAGGGCAGCATGTACGACTACTTCCTGGAGAACGACATCCGCCGGGTCGCGGGCGCGGCCTGGAAGCGCGGGCAGTACCGCAACGCCACGGTCCACCTCGTGCAGTTCCGCTCGTCGGCGGTCCAGGGGGCCCAGGACTTCGTCGAGGGCCAGCTCTCGTACATGTCCGGGAGCGAGATCGGCGCGGGCAACCTCGGCGACGAGGTGAAGGGCAGCGTCAACGGCCGCTACTACCTCTACGCGGTCGAGCGGAAGCCCGGCTACATGCCGCTGTACCACGCCAGGGCCACCCTCTACCGCGGCGACATCGCGGCCGACATCCACCTCTACGACACCGCGCCGATCAGCAAGAAGGACATCCGGACGCTGGCCGAGCGACAGCTGGAGCGCCTGTGAACGACGTGACCCCGCAGGTGGGCGCGGCCGACGAGAACGCCGCCGCCACCGCAGCCCCGGCCACCACCGCCCCCGCCCGCCCGGGCCGGGCGCGCCGGGTGGCCCGCACGGCGCTCCCCGTCGTGACGGTGGCCGTCGCGGTCGTGCTCGCCGCCGCGTACACCAAGTCCACGGTGGACGGCGCCGACCGCACCACCGAGACCCGCCTCTGGGAGGAGCCCGCGCACAAGCCCGGCAAGGACCCCGCAGGTGACGTGGCCCGGGGCCGGGCCTCCACCGGGCTGAGCAAGCTGCTGCTGCCGGTCCCGAGCGGCTACCGGCTCGGCCCCGACAAGGGGGAGCTGGGCAACGACGGCGAGCGGAGCGGCAGCAGCGCGACCGCCGCCATGAAGCAGAACGCCCGGGGCCTCGCGGGCAAGAAGCGCCGCGCCTACGAGGAGCGGATCGACAAGCTCCGCATCGAGGGCATCGCCGTCCGCACGTACACCGACGACGGCAACACCATGATGGTCAGCACCGAGCTCACGCGGATGAAGGACAAGAAGGCGGTCCGCAGCCTCCACGCCTTCAGGACGGGCCTGTGGGAGTCCCTCGGCATCTTCCGCCAGGGACCGAAGGTCAAGGAGCACACCAGGAACGCCAAGTGCTACGAGCTGACCGAGGGCAGCGGGGACGACCTGGCGACGCTGAACTGCTTCGCGTACGACGACGAGGTGAGCATCACCCTCACGGCGTCCGGCTCGAAGCCGTTCGACAAGTCGGCCGTCGCCGAACTCCTGAAGGACCAGCTCAACCACATCGCGTCCCCGGGGGAGTACGTATGACCGAGCAGACGACCGACACTCCCGCCGGGGCCGCCGAGCCCGCGCCGGACGCACTCGCGGCACCCGTCGAACCGGCCGGCCCGGCCGACCCGGTGGCCGCGGCGCCGAAGCCGCCGCGGCGGGTCCTGCGGGCCGTCGTCCGGTGGACTGTCGTGGCCGCGGTCTTCGGGGGACTCGGGGCCGGTACGGCCTTCGGCATCGCCTCGATGGAGCGCACCGACGTGCCCGGTCTGGCCACCGAGAGCGACGGCCGCTGGGAGTACCCCGAGCTCAGCCTGCCCGCGCTCCCGGCCGGCGCGCCCCGTCCGTACAGCGACGGCAACTCCGCCGAGATCCACCACGCCGACCTGCGGCGCCTGCTGCTGCCCGCCCCGGCCGGAGCAACCGTGGACAAGAAGCTCGACGGCGGCTGGGCGGGCACGGACACGTACCTCTCGGAGTACGAGAAGGGCAAGCGCGCCGACCTCGCGCGGACGCTCAGGGAGCTGGCCCCGCGGCACGCCGTCGCCCGCGGCTGGACCATGCCGGACGGCACGTCGACCCGGATCTACCTCGTCCGGTTCAACTCGACGGCCTTCGCGCAGTCCTTCATGGACTCGCTCACCGACAGCGGCTCCGAGACACCCCTCGCCGGGGCGCCCCGGACGGAGCTCGACGAGGGCTGGCACGGCGCCGGAAAGGTGAGCGGCACGTCGACCTACGTGTACGACGAGACGAAGCCGTACGGCGAGGAGCGGGTCCGTCACGGCTACGTGGTCGCCGGGGACACGCTCGGCCTGGTCGTCCAGTCCCGCAAGGGAGAGGACACCGCCCGGGGCGTTCCGTTCCACCAGACGATGATCCTGCAGACCCAGCTCCTGGGCTGACCGGCCCCGGCCGCCCCCGAGCCCGGCCCCGGACCGGCGGGCCGGGCCCCAACCCATTAGGCTGGGGCCCGGCCCGTACTGCTGCCATAACGCTCGTTGCAAGGAGTCCCCGTGCTTGAGGCATTCTTCTCCGCCCTGCTGGTCCTGGTCTGCGTCGGCGTTCTCGCCTTCGCCGGCCTGAGCGTGAAGAAGCTGTACCAGGGCCAGCGCTGACCCTTCCGCGCACCACCGGCCGCCACGGGTACCCCCCCGCGGCAACGTGACACCTCGCCCCCGATGCGTCACGTGCGCAACCGCACCCACCCTCGTCCCCACCTCACAGATCGTCTGAGCCGCTCATGATCGAGATCCCGTCCGACCTCCACCCGGACCTCGTCCCGCTGGCCTTCCTCCTGGGCAACTGGGCGGGCGCGGGCGTCTCCGACTTCCCCGGCGCCGAGCAGTGCAACTTCGGCCAGGAAGTCAGCTTCAGTCACGACGGCCGGGACTTCCTGGAGTACGCCTCGCACTCCTGGGTGCTCGACTCCGAGGGCAACAAGGTCAGGCCGCTGGAGAGCGAGTCCGGCTACTGGCGCATCGACAAGGACCGCAAGGTCGAGGTCGTCATGGTCCGCGACCAGGGCGTCGTCGAGATCTGGTACGGCGAGCTGGCCAACCAGAAGCCGCAGATCGACCTGGTCACCGACGCGGTGGCGCGGACCGCGGCCTCCGGCCCGTACAGCGGCGGCAAGCGGCTGTACGGCTACGTGAAGAGCGACCTGATGTGGGTCGGCGAGAAGGCCACCCCCGAGGTGGAGCTCCGCCCGTACATGTCGGCGCACCTGAAGAAGGTCGTCACCCCCGAAGAGGTCGAGGCGATGGCGAAGAACCTCGGCGACCTGCCGGACGACGGCATCGCCTTCTTCAAGTAGGCCGCCGCCCGGAAAGCGGGCCGCCGCCCGGAAGCGGGCCGCCTCCCCGAGCGGGCCGCACGGATGTTCCGGTAACCGGCGGACGGGTGCTCACCCGGTCCTACACTGGGCGTGTGGTGAGCACCGACTGGAAGACCGATCTCCGGCAGCGCGGCTATCGACTGACGCCGCAGCGGCAGCTGGTCCTGGAAGCCGTCGACGCGCTGGAGCACGCGACCCCCGACGACATCCTCTGCGAGGTGCGCAGGACCGCCTCCGGGGTGAACATCTCCACCGTCTACCGGACCCTGGAACTCCTGGAGGAGCTGGGCCTGGTCAGCCACGCCCACCTCGGGCACGGGGCGCCCACCTACCACCTGGCCGACCGGCACCACCACATCCATCTGGTCTGCCGCGACTGCTCGGACGTCATCGAGGCCGACCTCCACGTGGTCGACGAGTTCACCGCCAGGCTGCGCGCCGACTTCGGGTTCGAGACGGACATGAAGCACTTCGCGATCTTCGGCCGCTGCGCCGGATGCGCGGAGAAGGCGGCACGGACGGGCGAGGCGGAGCGGACGCCGAAGACCGCCGGGGCGGCGGACGGCCCCGCGGCCTGACACCCGTCGGGCGCGTCCGCGGCGCGTCGTACGCTGGTCGCATGAAGAGCCCCCTGCTGTCCCTGCCCGGCGCCGTCCCCGCCGAAGGCCGCGACGAAGGCGTCGCCGCGCACTACGGCGACCTGTTCCGCGAGCAGCGCGCCCTCGCCGACGGGTCCGGTCTCGTCGACCTCTCGCACCGCGCCGTCATCACCGTGACCGGCGCCGACCGGCTGTCCTGGCTGCACCTGCTGCTCACCCAGCACGTCAGCGAGCTCGCCCCCGGCCAGGCGACCGAGGCCCTGATCCTCAGCGCCAACGGGCACATCGAGCACGCCCTCTACCTCGTCGACGACGGCGAGACGGTGTGGATGCACGCCGAGCCGGGCACCCAGGACGAGCTGATCGCCTACCTGGAGTCGATGAAGTTCTTCTACCGGGTCGAAGTCGCCGACCGCACCGAGGACTTCGCCGTGGTGTACCTCCCGGCCGGTTCCATCGCGAAGGCCCCGGACGGGGTGACGGTACGGGAGACGGCGTACGGCCGGGACCTGTTCCTGCCCCGCGCCGACCTGGCGGCGTACGCGGCGCAGAACGGCCCGGCGGCCGGAGTCCTCGCGTACGAGGCGCTGCGCGTCGAGGCGCACCGGCCGCGGCTCGGTTTCGAGACCGACCACCGCACCATCCCGCACGAACTGGGCTGGATCGGCACCGCCGTCCACCTCCAGAAGGGCTGCTACCGGGGCCAGGAGACGGTGGCCCGGGTGCAGAACCTGGGCAAGCCGCCGCGTCGGCTGGTCTTCCTGCACCTCGACGGCAGCGAGGTCGTGCTGCCCGGGCACGGCACCCCGGTCCGGCTCGCGGCGGACGGGGCGGAGGGGCGCCAGCTGGGCTTCATCACCACGTCCGCCCGCCACCACGAGCTGGGGCCGATCGCGCTGGCCCTGGTCAAGCGGAACGTCGCGGTGGATGCCCCGCTGCTCGCCGGGGACACCGCCGCCGCCCAGGAGACGGTCGTCGAGCCGTAATGGCGAAGGACCGGCTCCCGGGCGGCGCCGAGGGCCGGTTCAGACCTCGACGAGGACGGTGAACGGGCCGTTGTTGGTGAGCGAGACACGCATGCTCGCCCCGAACCGGCCCGTCTCCACCCGCGCGCCCAGCGCCCGGAGCTGCTTCACCACTTCGTCGACCAGCGGCTCGGCGGTCCCGCCGGGCGCCGCCGCGTTCCAGGTGGGCCTGCGTCCCTTGCGGGCGTCCCCGTAGAGAGTGAACTGCGAAATCACCAGAAGCGGCGCATTCACATCGGAGCAGGACTTCTCGCCCTCGAGGACCCGGAGCGACCAGAGCTTCCGGGCGAGCTGGGCCGCCTTCCGAGGAGTGTCCTCGTGGGTGACTCCCACCAGCACACACAGCCCCTCGCCGACGATCTCGCCGACCACCCGGGGGCCGTCCGCCCCGTCCGCGCCGTCGTTCACCGTGACGCTCGCGCCGTCCACCCGCTGTATCACCGCACGCATACAGACCAACCTATCCTGGGCTGAACGGGTACAGAGCATCCACATGGGCCCCGGCCAAGTGGCACCATGCTCGAAGGCGGTGCGCCGACGCACCGGTCGAGGGGATGGACACAAGCATGAGCACCTATGGAACCGGGCAGTCCCCCGGCGCCGTGCCGGTCACGCACACCGGCGCCGGTGTCAGCACCAGCACCATGCGCCCACCCGTGCAGCGTACCGGCCACGGATCCGGGGACGCGCAGCCCGAGCCGGGCGCTTCCTGCCTGGCCACTCCGCATCCGGCCGCTCCGCATCTGGGCACGTTGCGGCTGCCGGAACTGCGCACGCTCCGCCGGGAGTCGCAGCGCGACGAGGCCGACCTCAGCTACGTCCGCCGGCTCGTCCAGGGCCGGATCGACATCCTCCGGGCCGAGCTGGCCCGGCGGCTGGACCCGGAGACACCGGTGGTCGACCGGCTCTCGGAGATCCTCGCCGACACCCCGTCCCGGCACCGCTCCTCCGCCCGGCACGTCACGCTCACCACACCGCGCAGCGACGAGTACCGCAGACTGGCCGCCGAGACGCTCGCCGAGGTGGAGCTCTCCGACCTCGACGCCCGTACGGACGAAGAGCTGCACGCCGCGATGGGGCGCCTGGTCCGCTACGAGCAGCAGGTCTCCCGCCGCCGCCACCGGCTGCAGCGCACCGCCGACGATTGCAGCGCGGAGATCGCCCGCAGGTACCGTGACGGGGAAGCACAAGTAGACGACCTGCTCTCCTGAAGCGACCCTTCCGGGGGCGGGCCCGCCCGTTCCCGGAAGGCCACCCATGTCCTCCAGCGCCGCCTCCGCCGCTCCCTCCGCCATACCCTCCGAGGTCTTCGAGCCCCCCGTCCTGGCCGAGGTCGTGCGGTCCGGCTTCGTCGAGAGCCACCACCGGGGCTCCCTGGTCGTCCTGGCCGCCGACGGCAGCGTGGAGCTGGCCCTGGGCGACCCGGCCGCACCGGTCTTCCCGCGCTCCTCCAACAAGCCGATGCAGGCCGCCGCCGTACTGCGGGCCGGGCTCGACCTGTCGGGGGAGCGGCTGGCGCTGGCCGCCGCGAGCCACTCCGGCGAAGCCTTCCACCTCGAACTCGTGCACACGATGCTCGCCGAGCACGGACTGACGGCCGACGACCTCCGGACCCCGCCGGACCTGCCGCTCGACCCGGCGGAGGCGGAGGCGTACCTCGCCGCGGGCCGCGTCCGTGAGCGGATCACCATGAACTGCTCCGGCAAGCACGCGGCGATGCTCGCGGCCTGCGCGCTCAACGGCTGGGACCGGGCGGGCTACCTCGACCCTGCGCACCCCCTCCAGCAGCTGGTCCACCAGGTCGTCGAGGAGGCGGCCGGGGAGACGGTGACGGCGGTCGGCACGGACGGGTGCGGGGCGCCGCTGATGGCGATCAGCCTGGTGGGCCTGGCGCGGGCCTTCCGCGGCTTCGTGCTCGCGGAGCCCGGGACGGCGGAGCGCCGGGTCGCCGACGCGATGCGGGCCCACCCCGCGTACGTGGCCGGAACACGCCGCCCGGACACCTGGCTGATGCGGGAGCTGCCGGGCACGCTCTCCAAGATGGGGGCCGAGGCGGTGCAGGCGGTGGCGCTGGCGGACGGCCGGGCGCTGGCCTTCAAGGTGGACGACGGGGCGACCCGGGCGCTGGGCCCGGTGCTCGCCCGTACGCTGCGACTGCTCGGCATCGACGCCCCGGTGGTCGACCGGATCGGCCACGCCCCGCTGCTGGGCGGCGACGGCGAGGTCGGCGAGATACGCGCGACCTTCTGACCAGCGGCTTTCGGCCGTTCCTCGCGGGGCGCGGGAAAACCGGGCGACAGCGCGGGACCGGGGCACCTAGCGTGACGCGCATGGCCCTCGACGTCCGTACGATCACCGCTGCCGATTTTCCCGACTGGATCCGCGCCAAGCACACCGGATTCCTGCGGCCGACCACGGCCGAAGAGGTGGACGAGGAGGCGCGTGGACGTCTTCCGTACATCGATTTCGCCCGTACGCAGGGCGCGTTCGACGGCGGGCGGTGCGTGGCCACGTACCGCTCCTTCGCGCAGGAGCTGACGGTCGTCGGCGGGGCGGCGGTGGCGGCCGACGCGATCTCCAACGTCACGGTCTCGCCCACGCACCGGCGCCGCGGGCTGCTCCAGCGGATGATGTCCACGGACCTCGCGGCGGCGAAGGAGCGCGGCGAGGTCGTCTCCACGCTGATCGCCGCCGAGTACCCGATCTACGGACGGTTCGGCTACGGCCCGGCGGCCTGGACGACCGAGTGGGAGATCGACGTACCCAGGAGCGGCCTCGACCCGCACCGGCCGGTCCCCTCCGGCCCGGAGGACGGCCGGATCGAACTGGTCGACGGCGCGACCGTACGCAAGCTCGGCCCGGCGATCCACGAGCGGCTGCGCGCCCGGCAGCACGGAGCGATCGACCGGAACGCCCGCTGGTGGGAGGCGAACACCGGGGAGAACCTGGTCGGTCCCGGCAGCTGGAGCGAACCCTTCTACGCGATCCACAGCGACGCGGACGGTGTCCCGGACGGCCTGCTCGTCTACCGCGCCGACTCCCGCTGGAGCGACGCCAAGCAGCCCCTGAACACCGCCACCGTGCCCGGCATGATCGCCACCACTCCGGCCGCCGAGCGCGCGCTGTGGCACTACCTCTGCTCGGTCGACTGGATCACCACGGTCCGTGCCGGCAACCGCGCCCCCGACGACCTGCTGCCGCTCCTGCTGCCCGACCCGCGGGCGGCCCGGGTGGTGACGCAGGCCGACTATCTGTGGGTGCGGGTGCTGGACGTCGTGCGCGCCCTGGAGGCCCGCACGTACGCGGTGCCCGGCATGCTCGTCCTCGACGTCCACGACGGGGCGGGCCTGGCCGCCGGCCGCTACCGCCTGGAGGCCGACGCCTCCGGCGCCGCGGCCTGCGCCCCCACCACCGACGACGCCGACCTGGCCCTCGACGTGCGGGAGCTGGGCACCCTCTACCTCGGCGACGAGTCCCCCGTCCGGCTGGCCGCGCTGGGCCGGATCGAGGAGCGTGCGCCCGGCGCGGTGGCGCTCGCCGAGGGGATGTTCCGGGCGGCCCGGCGGGCCTGGTGCCCGGACATGTTCTGACGGGGCGGCCGACTGCCCCGCGTACGCTTCGGAGCCATGGACGTGGACGTGGACGGGAGCAGGGGCGGGGACCCGGGCGGCGACCGGGCCCCGGGCGCCGGGCGGTCCGGGGACGAGGGCCTGGGGCTGCGGGAGCGCAAGAAGCGGCTGACCTACCAAGCGGTCTCGGACGCCGCGATCGCGATGTTCCTGGAGCGGGGCTTCGACCGGGTCTCGGTGGCGGAGGTGGCGGCCGCGGCGGGCGTCTCCAAGCCGACCCTCTTCCGGTACTTCCCCGCCAAGGAGGACCTGGCGCTGCACCGGTTCGCCGACCACGAGGACGAGTCGGCCCGGGTGGTCGCCGCCCGCGCCGCCACCGAGTCCCCGCTCGACGCCCTGCGCCGCAACTTCCTGGACGGCCTGGCGCGGCGCGACCCGGTCACCGGGCTCTGCGACGTGCCGGAGGTGCTGGCGTACCAGCGGATGCTGTACGCGGCACCGTCCCTGGTGGCCCGGATGGCCTCGTACCGGAGCCGCTCGGAGGCGGCGCTCGCCGCCGCGCTGGGCGACCGGCTGCGGGACCGGCTGGCGGCCGGTCAGATCAACGCCGTCCTGAACATCCTGGCCCTGGAGAACTGGCGGCGGATGGACGCGGGGGAGCGCGCGGACCAGGTGTACGGGGAAGCGGTCGAGGCGGCCGGGCTGGCCTTCGTGCAGCTGCGGGACGGGCTCGGAGGGTGTGGGTAACCGTCTCAGCCGGCCGTGCCGTCGTCGCCGTGCAGCACCGCTTCGGCGATCTCCCGCACCCGGGCGAGGGTGATGCCGGTGCGCTGTTCCACGGCGAGCGGGTGATCGGTGGGCTCCAGCTCGATGCGGGGGCGCAGGCCGATCGGGCGGGTGTGGGCGTTGGTCTTGAGGTTGGTGGTGCGCGGGGAGTACAGCCCCAGTTCGGTGCTCAGCCAGCCGAAGTACGGCGGCTCCGCCTCGCGCCCGGGGGCCTGCCACCGGTCGAGGGCGCGGCCGAAGTTCTCCCGGCTGAGCGAGACCCACACGCCCCAGGAGAAGGGTTCCGGGCTGCCGGACACGGGTATCTCGATCAGGCCCTTGATGAAGTAGTGCTCGTGTCTGACGATGCACTGGTCGGAGGAGAGCATGCTGTCGGGATCGCTTTCCAGGCTCGCGTCCCAGACGTCGGGGGCCATGGTCGAGTACCCCATGGGGAGTTCCGCGTGGTGTTCGCCGCAGCGGGAGCAGGTGTAGCCGGGGTCGATAGCCATGGGCGGATCCTAAGTGCTGTCAGGGACACGGCCGTGGGCCCGGGGCCGGGC